>JAAUPC010000265.1 GCA_012036325.1 Paracoccaceae bacterium | reverse complement strand
CGACGCATCGACGATCACCGAAGTGCGCCGCCCGGAAAGCCGGACAAAACCCATGGCAATGGCCGGGGCAAAGCCCGGGCGCGCCCCGGCGGCGGCCAATGCCTGATCCAACCGCCCCTCCACCCCCTTGCCGCCGCCATGAAAGCGCGCAAGGTCACCATCGGCATGGCGCAAACACCGCAAGGCGGGGGCAATGCGGGTGATGGCGGTGGCAACGGCGGCGGGCACGGGACGCCCCGCCTCGGTCATGGCGCTGGCGGCCCAGGTCAGAAGGGTCAGCACCTCAAGCAGGTCTTCGGGGTTGCGGGTCGGGATCCCGCCTTCGGCATCAACCTCGGCCTCACACAGCCGGGACAGGGCCGTCGTTGCGGGGGTCACCAGACGCTCCATCCCGATCAGGGACTGGCCCGCATAGACCAGCCCGGTCAGCGCCTCGAACTGCGGCAAGCCGGGGGCGGCGGCGTGCCAGCGGCGGGAAAGATAGACGGCCTGGGCGGCAAGGGCGCGGTAGAACGCCTCGCTTTCAGCGCGGTCGCGGCCCCAGAGAAGAAGGGTTGCGTGATGGATCCAACGGATGATGCGCCGCCCGGTCAGATCAGGCGTCCAGCCCGGGCCACGCACCGCGCCAAAGCGGGCGATCCAGCCCCAGGTCCAGTCCTGCGCGCGCTTGCGGGCAGCTGGGGTGCCATAGGCCGCCAGATCATCCAGCCAGGCAAAGCCATGCGCCTCGGCCGTGAAGGCCGCGTCGGGGGCGGCGATGTCCCACAGGGCGGTATCCGGCACCTCAACCAGATGCCCGGCCAAAAGCACGTTTCCCGCCACCAACTGCTTGCCGCGCGCGTAAAGCCCCATCGACCGCGGTTCGGGCTGCGACACGAAACCACCCGCCGCCTTCGCCCGCCGCGCGGCAAGGACGGCCATCTTGTCGGCCAGATGGCCAAACCTTTCGCGATCCTTGCTGCCCACGCCTGCCGCCCTATCCGCCCGGTTTGCCCGGATCATCGAACGTTAGCATAGCGCGACAGGGCGGCGAATGTCACCCCAGATGGTCGATCCGGTCCATGTACTGCGCCAGATGCGACACCGCACCCAGCCAGCGGGCCAGAAGGCGCGGGTCATGCGGGGCGGCGTGGACACCGGCGGGAATCTCGCGGGTCAGCACCGCCTCAACCGCCAGCGACACCGGCACCGATACCAGCCGCCCCCATCGCCGTGCCCCGCACATCGCCCCAGGCATCCATCGCCCAGGTTTCATGGAAGACCGGCTTGCCGTCATGTTCGGCCTTCAGCGAGACGAAGAGGACCACACGGTCCGGCTCGCCCTCGGCATAGGAGTTGTCTTTCAGAAGCGCCGCCGCGCGCGCCTCAAGCGCGGCGTTGATCTCGGCCATCGGTTTGCCCTCCAGCCCCTCGATCTCGGCGAAAATCCCGGCCCAGGCATCGGCCCAGCCGTTCAGCCGGATCGTCCCGCGCACGAAATCCCGCACCTTCCAATGCGGCTCAAACCGGTAATCGGCCATGAAAGGATAGCTGTCGCGGTTGGGATAAACCTCAAAGCTTTCCGGCTGCGGCAGGGGCGCATCATAGCGGCTGATCGCATCCCAGGGCCGCGCGACGCGCAGTTCAGTGAAGTGCCGCAAGCTGCGCGACGGCGAGCGCAGCGCCTTCAACACCCCCGCCGGGCCCAGCTGAACTTGTAGCGAAAGGCGTTGGCGTTTTTCGGCACCCCGCCGCAGTAGGAGGTGAAGGACAGCACATTGTCATTGTGATAGGCCTTGGACGCGCGGTAGCGGGCCACAAGGTCATGCGCCATCAGATGGTCGATGCCCGGGTCAAGCCCCACCTCGTTGATCGACACCAGCCCCGCCTCACGGAACGCCTGATCCAGATCGCGCATCTCAGGCGCGATGTAAGAGGAAGAGCAGAAATGCGCTTGCTTCGAAAGGCAGGCCTTGGCGATGGCCACATGCTGGTCAGCGGGCAGCATGGAAATGGCGATGTCGCCGGGCTGCAAAGCCTCGGTCAGCGCCTCAAGGCTGTAGGGGCGGATATCAGTGGCGATATCGCCCACTTCAGCTTGCGCCTTTGCGACCGTTCGGTTCCAGACCGTGACGGGGTGACCCGCTTCGATCAGACGGCGCAGGCCGGGGATGGACGACAGGCCGGTGCCGCACCAGTGGATGGTCATGCTCTCTCTCCCTTCGGGCAGCGCGGCCAAAAATCTTGCATAAGATTTTTGCCAAATTCCTTACTTAAGGAATTAGTGGCGCTGGGTTGATGTCGTTGTCTCAGACGCCCGCGACATGGGCGTCGAATTCGGCTTTCGCCCGGCCCCAGACGCCCGCACCAAGATCAGGCAGCGTCAGAAGCGACGGAAGAAGCTGGGCGGCATAGTCTTCGGAGGACTCCACCGGCATCAGGCTGGGCAGGTTGTCGATGGCGGTCACGTCCAAGGGCGGGCTGTCATGCACCCGCAAGGCCGGAGCGTCCCAATCCGTCGCGCGGTCATAGACCTTGATGGGTGAGAAATCACTCGTCGGGTCGCAGGCGATATCGCCGATCACGGTCAGGCGGCGCGGGTCGGTCTTGGCAGAGGCGGGCACAAAGACCGGGCAGCCGGGGCGGGCGAGGATGCAGTTGAGGAAGATCTCATGGCTCAGCACCTCTGGAAACGGGCCACCGCTGGCGGTTTCGGCCATGTCCCAGCGGGTGACTGCGACGCCCATCGCAGTGCACAGGTCGGCCGCACCGCTGCCGACGCGGCCCAAGGCCCCGATGATGATGGCACGGGGGCGCGAAAGGCCCTGAAGCTCCTCCCCAAGCTGGTCAAGCAGGGCTGCCTTTGACGGCACCTTGCGCACCGGACCGGCGATGGCACCGCGCTGCTGGGCGGCCCAGCATTTCAGGGACACCGCAGCCCCCGCATAGCCCGCCCAATAGCCAAAGGCGGCAACGCGGCGCCCGGCCTCATTCACCAGATATTCCAGATCATACAGCGTCCCGCCCCCGGCCTTGAACCGCTGCAAGAGCACGCGCCCCGCAGGCTGGCCTTTGAAGGCATGGCCGAACATGATGTGGCGGTGGGTCAGGGGGGTGCCATCCTCGGGCAGCTCCTTCAGGCCGAAGATGATCGCGTCTGCCGGGGCGGATGGCCAAAGGTTCTCAGCCGCAATCTCGCAGCCCGCCGCGCGGTAGCCGTCAATCGGGATCGCACGGGTCGATGATGCCTCGACCGTCACGCGCAGACCCGCCTTGACCAGCGCGGCAGCCCCCTCCGGCGTCAGGCCCACGCGTTCCTCATGCAGGCGTTGTTCGGCGCGCACCCAAAGATGGGTCATCGGTCAGGTCCCCCCACGGCTATCCCCGCCCGTCTGATAGCAGAACCACCGGTCGAGAAAAGGGGCGGCAGGGGGGTGCGGGCGCGGGGGAGTGCGCCGATACACCCTTGGGATGATTGCAAAGCCCGTGGGAACCGGCCAAATAGCCGCAATGTGTCCCTTGACCCGTGACCCCGCATGCAAGTTGAACCGACCGATCTTTCCGACGTCCTGATCCTGACGCCGCGCCGCTTTGGCGACGCCCGTGGCTGGTTCTCTGAGACTTGGAGCGCCGCCGCGATGGCCAAGGCGGGGCTTGATCTGCCTTGGGTGCAGGACAACCACTCTTTTTCCGCTGCCAAGGGCACGTTGCGGGGCTTGCATTACCAATCGCCGCCCCGCGCGCAGGACAAGCTGGTGCGCTGTTCGCGCGGGGCGATCCTGGATGTGGCGGTGGATATCCGCGCAGGCTCGCCCAGCTATTGCGCTTGGGTGGGGGTGGAGTTGTCGGCGGAAAACGGTCGGCAGCTTTTCGTGCCGAAAGGGTTTCTGCACGGGTTCCTGACCCTGACCGACGATGTCGAGGTGCAGTACAAATGCAGCGACGTCTACAGCCCCGACCATGACGGCGCGGTGCGCTGGGATGATCCGGCGATTGGCATCGACTGGGGGGTCAGCGCGCCGATCCTGTCGGACAAGGACGCGAAGGCACCCCTTCTGGCAGCCATCGGCACCCCGTTCCCTATGGGTGCGGCATGAAGATCCTCGTCACCGGCGGGGCGGGCTTCATCGGGTCCGCCGTGGTGCGGGCCGCCATCGCGCGCGGGCATCAGGTGGCGAACCTCGACGCTCTGACCTATGCCGCCTGCCTCGACAGCCTTGCGCCCATTGCAGGCTCAAACCACTACAGCTTTGAGCATGCCGATATTCGCGACCGTGACGCGCTCGACCGGGCCTTTGCCACCCACACCCCTGACGCCGTGATGCATCTGGCCGCTGAAAGCCATGTCGACCGGTCGATCGACGGTCCGGGTGAGTTCATTCAGACCAACATCACCGGCACCTACACCATGCTGGAAGCCGCCCGCGCCTATTGGACCGCGCAAGGCAAACCGGAAACCTTCCGCTTTCACCACATCTCGACCGATGAGGTGTTCGGCTCGCTCGGCCCGACCGGCAAGTTCGACGAAGCCACCCCCTACGACCCGCGTTCGCCCTACTCCGCCTCCAAGGCCGCCAGTGACCATCTGGTCCGGGCATGGGCTGAGACCTATGGGCTGCCAGTCCTTGTCACCAACTGCTCCAACAACTACGGCCCCTATCACTTTCCCGAAAAGCTGATCCCAGTGGTCATCCTGAACGCCCTCCACGGCCGCCCGATCCCGGTCTACGGCAACGGCGAAAACATCCGCGACTGGCTGTATGTCGAGGACCATGCCGAGGCGCTCCTCACCGTCGTCGAACGCGGGCAACCGGGCCGCACCTATTGCGTGGGCGGCGAGGCTGAGGCCAGGAACATCGACATCGTCCACGCCATCTGCACCCTGATGGATGAAATGCACCCGACCGGCGCGCCGCATGATCGGCTGATCACCTTCGTCACCGACCGCCCCGGCCATGACGCGCGCTATGCCATCGACCCCACCCGCATCCGCAATGAACTTGGCTGGCAACCCTCCCTCACCCTCGATGAAGGCCTGCGCCGCACCGTGCGCTGGTTTCTGGACAATCAGGCCTGGTGGGAACCCCTGTTGCAGCGCCATGGCGTGGGCACGCGGCTGGGCAAAGGCTGATGGAGACCCTGTTCTTCGTCGCCTCCAAAACCGTCGGCATGGCGGTGCGGGTGGAAAGCTGGATGCTTTTCCTCATGCTTCTGTCGCTTTACGGGCTTTGGCGCGGGCGGCGCAAACTGGCCGGGGTCAGCCTGTCCATCCTGTTCGCGGGCACTCTGGCGCTGACGCTGTTGCCCTTGGGTGACCTTCTGCTGCAGCCGCTTGAGGCGCGCTATCCCGCCCGCCCGC
>JAAUPC010000264.1 GCA_012036325.1 Paracoccaceae bacterium | reverse complement strand
CCGCCAACCGGGCTGCTGCAACGGGGGCTGCACGGGCAAAGCTTGATGAAGTGTGCAGCACGCTGGCGGGGGTGCTGGGCTGCACCGCTGAAATTGCCCCCGCGCGCCTGCAAGCCTGGGCGCAATCCGCCGGACTGCCCGACCTCGCGGCCCTGGGGGTTACCCCGGCGATGCATGCAGCGATTGTGGCGGCCGCAGAAGCTGCGTCCTCGATGAAGGGGAATCCGGTCAGCCTGCCGCCGGCCGCATTGCGCGCGGTGCTTGAGGCCGCTTGACCCGGATCAAGGTGCCCGCCCGCCCGTTCAGGTAAAATGACCGCATTGGAACCGAAGCTGGGAGTCTTCCCCGATGCGCCTGACCATGATCCTTTATTCGATGATCGCGACGGCCCTTGCCGGATCTGCCGTCATAGCCGTTCTGACTATGGGCTATGACACTTTATGGCCGATTGTCGGCGCAGCGGCGGTTGGGGCGGCGGTGGCGCTGCCGGTCAGCTGGCTGGTCGCGCGTGAGATTTCCTGAGGCTTCAGGCCTCCAGGAAAACCCGGACGGTGTCTTCGAATTCACGCGGCTTTTCGGCGTGTAGCCAATGACCTGCGCCGGGAATTTTGGCGAAGCGGGCCTTGGAAAACAGGGATCGGATCTCCTCATGGTGTTCGGGGCGGACGTAATGGCTTTCCGCGCCGGTCAGGAACAGGGTCGGATGGTCAAACTGGCCTTGGGTGCCCGGCCAGCCGACGATCTTCGCCATCTCGGCCTTCAGGACGGGCAGGTTCAGCTTCCAGCGCGGCGGTTGTGCCTTAAGATCCAGCGACTGCAGGAAAAAAGCGCGCAGCGCGGGGTCATCGACGTTGGCCGAGAGAGCTGTGTCAGCCTCAGCCCGCGTGGTGATTTGCCCAAGATCAATGGCAGCCATCGCATCGACGTGGCGGGTCTGGTCATGGCTGTAGGCCACAGGGGCGATGTCGGCCACGACCATCCGTCTGATCAGCGCACCTTGGGTCAACGCGAGTTGCATGGCCGCTTTGCCGCCCATCGAATGGCCCAGAAGGTCAACGGGCGCGCCAAGGGTGCCGATCACCTCGGCCAGATCGGCGGCCATTTCGGGGTAGCCGTGGCTGGCGGTGCGGGGGCTGTCGCCATGGTTGCGCATGTCGACGGCGATCACGTTCCGCCGGTCCGCCAGACGCCGGGCGATGACACCCCAATTGCGGCCTGACCCGTAAAGCCCATGCGCAATGATGAGGGTGGGCTGGCTGGCGGCAACAGAGGCGGGGTGCAGGATCTGGGCAAGCATGGCCTTGCATAACCTTCACGCAGGCGTCAGGCCAGAGCGGTTGAACGCCGCTGCGTTAGACCGTAGGGTTTCCTGCGGTTTCAGGAGGGTTTCAGGATGAGTGCGGTAGCGATCCAGCAAATGGCGGATCGGGTGGAGGATCTTCTGGAAGAGCGGTTGAACCTGACCGGGCGCGGCTTGTCGGCCAAGCTGCGGCGGAGTGGTCGGCTTTTGCCGCGCAAGGTGCGCGACGGGGCGCAGCTTCTGGCGGTTGCGGCGGAAAAGTCGAAGAATCCCAAAATGTTGGGCCAGATCAACATGGGCGAAGTTGCCGATGCCTATGACGCTTGTGTCAAGCATCTGATGACGGTCGATCCGGCCGGGCGGCGGCGCGACACGATTGCCAGCATGATCGGGTCTGTCGGGTTCGGGGTCCTGGCCTTGCTTCTGGCGCTTATCGCCTTTCTGGCCTGGCGTGGATATCTCTGACGAAGAGCGGTTCGGCTGACAGCGCCCGGCGGGTGACCAGCGTGACGGTCACGAACGCCACATAGAGCAGAAGATACCACGACCCAAGCTTGGCGAGGCTGACGATCTGGCCGGGAAGCTGGCCCGAGTAGACCCAGGTTCCGGTGGCGGTGCCGACATTCTCGGCCAGCCAGAGCGCCAGGGCCGCAAGGAAGGCGGCCAGCGGCAGGGGCATCCACCAATGCCGGTCGTGGATGCGGAACCAGATCTTCGTGCGGGCGTAAAGCATTACAGTTGCTAGGAAAAGTCCGAGACGGATGTCGGGCAGGAAGTGGTGCGCGAAGAAGTTGACGTAGATTGCCGCCGCCAGAAGGACGGTCAGCGGGAAGCTGGGATAGGGGGCGAACGCCATGTCGAAGACGCGGATCACGCGGGCGATGTAGCTGCCGACGCTTGCATACATGAAGCCGGAAAAGAGCGGGACATTGAGGATCACGAACACCCCCGCCTCGGGGTAGGTCCAGGACCCGGCGTGGACCTTGAACCACTCCATCGCGGTGCCGGTGAGGTGGAAGAGAAGGATCACGCGGGCCTCTTCCCAGGTTTCCAGTTTCGTGGCCAGGAAGACCACTTGGGTGGCGACGGCGAAAAGGAACAGGAAATCATAGCGTTGCAGGGGCCAGTCCGGTTGCCAGACCAGTTTGGTCGCGATGATGGCTGCAAGGAGTAGGCCCCCGAAAAGGCAGGCCCAGCCCTGTTTCAGGACGAACATCACGAATTCAGCCAGCGCGAATGGAAGCCGTGCGCGGGCCCAATCGCCCATGCGTCGTTCTAGGGAGCGGGTGCTGGGAGTCATGTGGGGGATGTGACCGGGGGGCGGGGCTAGCGTCAAGGTGGCGCAGGTTAAGGAAGGGTTGCACTGGATTTTTCGAGGGGGGCGCAACGGGGGCCGCAAGAGCCTCCAACCACATGGGAACGCTGGGGTAATCCGGGGGATATGGGGGGAAGACCGGGTCTTCCTTGGGTCTTTATGGCGTCTTCTTTCCGTCTCTACGCGCGGCTTCGTTGAAGGCCGTTAACCATGCGGGGCGAATCGGTGAATGTTGGGTTGACACCCACCTTACGGCGCGTTGATCCAGCGGTTTTGGGGGCAGGCGCTGATCAAGGCGGGTGGGGTCAAGCGGGTTCCCCACTCCCATCCCCTCCCCACGAGGGGGAGGAGGCACGAAGTGGTTGATGTGGTTTGGGCGCAGAACGGGCTTTGGCATCGTCTCGAAGCGCAGGGTTTGGGTCCGACGGTGATGGCGACCGGTGATGCAGCCCTGGGGGCGGAGGGAGTTGGCGGTCAGGGCACCAGATCATCCAGCGTGATCGTCAAGGCCGCAGCCAAAGCTCGCAAAGTGGCGACCGAGCCTTGTTTGCGGCCGGTCTCAATCTCGGCAATCGTGACGCGGTTCACCCCGGCCTTGCTGGCCAAAGCGGCCTGTGTGAGGCCGCGCAGGTCGCGGTAGACGCGCAGAGGGTTTTCGCCGTCCAGCAGGCGGTTGGCGATCGGGGCGGGGACCAACTCCTCCTCACCGGAGGAGAGCCGCGCCTTGGCGTGGTCATGGGCCTGCAAATCGGCCAGATCCTCGGCTGCGGCGCGCAGGCGGTCATATTCGCTGCGAGGGATGGTCACCAAGTCGTTCATGTTCAGCCCCTTCCCATGTAAATGCCGCCGCGCGGTCCGATGTCGAGCACGGCCAGCACATTTCCTTGGTCGTCCATAATGACCCGCCAATCCCCGACGCGCAGCCGGATGCCGGTTCGGCCTTGCAAGGCCGTGACGTTGTTGGCCTGCGCGGCGGGGTCACTGGCATAGTCTTCAATCTTGGAACGGATCAGTTGCGCGGTATTGGCGGGAATTCTTCGCAGAACCCGGATCGCAGCTTTGGTGTAGCTGATCTGCTTCATGATGTAGCCGTAGGCTACATCTTCGGAAAAGTCAATGGGAGTGTCGCTGAAGGCTACAGTTCGCAATGACGACACCCGACGCTGATGGGCGGCGGGTGCGGTAAGGTGGGCAGATTGCCCACCCTACGCTTGCGCGGATCCTTAGAGGTCCGGGTAGATCGGGAAGCGGTGGCAGAGGGCTTCAACCTCGGCTTTCACCTTTGCCTCAACCGCGCCGTTGCCGTCTTCGCCGTTGGCGGCAAGGCCTTCGGTCACTTCGATGATCCAGCGGCCGATCTGGCGGAATTCGGCTTCGGTGAAGCCGCGGGTGGTGCCAGCGGGGGTGCCAAGGCGGACGCCGGAGGTGATCGTCGGCTTTTCGGTGTCGAAGGGGATGCCGTTCTTGTTGCAGGTGATATGGGCGCGGCCGAGGGCTTTTTCGGTCGCGTTGCCTTTCACACCCTTGGGGCGCAGGTCCACGAGCATCAGGTGGGTGTCGGTGCCGCCGGTGACGATGTCGAGGCCGCCCTTCATCAGCTCATCCGCGAGCGCCTGGGCGTTCTTGATGACCTGGGCCTGGTAGGATTTGAAGCCGGGGCGCAGCGCCTCGCCGAAAGCGACGGCCTTGGCGGCGATGACATGCATCAGGGGGCCGCCTTGGATACCCGGGAAGATGGCCGAGTTGAACTTCTTGGCCAGGCCCTCGTCATTCGTGAGGATCATCCCGCCACGCGGGCCGCGCAGGGTTTTGTGGGTGGTGGTCGTCGCCGCATGGGCATGCGGGAAGGGCGAGGGGTAGAGGCCCGCGGCCACAAGGCCTGCGAAGTGCGCCATGTCGACCAGAAGATACGCGCCGACCGAATCGGCGATTTCGCGCATGCGGGCGAAGTCGATGACGCGGGGAATGGCGGAACCGCCGGCTATGATCATCTTCGGCTGGTGTTCGGTCGCAAGGGCCTGGACCTGGTCATAGTCGAGCGTCAGGTCCTGCTTTCTCACGCCATACTGTACGGCCTTGAACCACTTGCCGGACTGGTTTGGGGCCGCACCATGGGTCAGGTGACCACCGGCGTCCAGCGACATGCCAAGGATGGTGTCGCCGGGCAGCAGCAGGGCCTGGAAGACGCCCTGGTTCGCCTGGCTGCCGGAATTCGGCTGGACGTTGGCATAGGCGACGCCGAACAGCTGGCAGGCGCGGTCGATGGCGAGGGTTTCGGCCACGTCCACGAACTGGCAGCCGCCGTAGTAGCGCTTGCCGGGGTAGCCCTCGGCATATTTGTTGGTCATCACCGAGCCCTGCGCCTCCATCACGGCGCGGGAGACGATGTTCTCGCTGGCGATCAGCTCGATCTCATGGCGTTGGCGGCCAAGCTCGGAGGTGATGGAGCCAAAAAGCTCGGGGTCACTGGAGGCAAGGCTTTCGGTGAAGAAGCCGGTATCGCGGTGGGGGGCGTTCATGAGGGACCTCTCGGCGATGGGTGTGGCCGCTATTTAGAGCACCGAAGGGCTGTCGGAAAGGCAAGAAAGCGACAGGTGCGGTGTTTGGGGCGAAATATTCTTACCTTGGGGAAAGCGGGGGGAGGCGGCGGGCGGCCCATGGGAAAGCGCCAGCGGGGGTTGAGTTCGCGCGGCTGCGGGGCCAAGACTGGGGCAGGCAACGGGTTGCCGGG
>JAAUPC010000263.1 GCA_012036325.1 Paracoccaceae bacterium | reverse complement strand
CCCCGGCTTGCTGCCCCCATCGCTGCCCCCGTCGCTGCCCGCAGGAGGGTCAGCCGATGGTTGCCCTGCGCACCGGGCGTCTGACCGGTGCATCGGATCGGCGCCGCAGCCCCAAGCCCGCTTGCGCCGCAAAAGAAGATCGTGCTCGACCAGCCTTCGCAAGGAACGGCTACCGATCTGGATGACGAGGAAGACCTCGACGAACATCTGTCCGCGACGGAAGAGGCCGGCCTGGCCGAGTTTGCCGAGCGCGTCGGCGTCAAGTCCATGGCGGAAATGCTGGAAGCCGCCGCCGCCTATGCCACCTGCATCGAAAAACGCAGCCAGTTCACCCGGCCGCAGCTGATGCGCCGCCTGATGGCCAGCGCGGGCAGCCGTCAGGTCAGCCGTGAGGATGGTTTGCGCAGCTTTGGTACCCTGCTGCGGACGGGGCGGATCGAAAAGGTCAGCCGGGGGCACTACATGCTGGCGGAAACCTCGCCCTACCTTGCCGAAGCGCGGCGGATGTCCTGAGGCCGGACCAAAGGACGGATCAGGACAGGACGGCTACCCGTTGCGGGGGCCGTCCTTTTCCGTGGGAACGGGTGCATCCGGGTCGGCCTGACCGATCCCGCGAAAGATGAAGCGGAAGGGCAGCGCCCAGACAAAGCCAAGGGCGACATAGACAAAAAGCTCCACCAGGATCGGCGGGCGTTCCAGCATGTTGACCAGCGTCACTGCCGCGACCACGTAAAGCGGCATCCCGATCAAGAGGATCACCAAAGACCAGCCCCGCCGTGCTCTGTAGCTGAGTGCCATTCCCGACCTTCCCCAAACCTGCCAACTAAGACCGCCACCGCCGACCTGCCGGGTTCGGCACTGGTGCGATCAAAGCGCCGACCACCCGCGCGTCAGTCAGCGAAGGGATCGGTCACCAGGATCGTGTCATCCCGTTCCGGCGAGGTGGAAAGTAGTGCGACCGGGCATTGGATCAACTCTTCGATCCGGCGGACATATTTGATCGCCGCCCCCGGCAGTTCCGCCCAGCTGCGCGCCCCGGCTGTGGTTTCTTGCCAGCCTTCAAGCTCTTCATAGATCGGCGTGCAGCGGGCCTGCGCGTCCGCAGCGATGGGCAGATAATCCAGCCGCTGCCCGTCCAGATCATAGGCGACACAGATTTTCAGCGTCTTGAACCCGTCCAGCACGTCAAGCTTGGTCAGCGCAATCCCCGACACGCCCGAGGTCGCACAGGTCTGCCGCACCAAGACCGCGTCAAACCAGCCGCAGCGCCGCTTGCGGCCCGTGACGGTGCCAAACTCATGCCCGCGCTCCCCCAGACGCTCACCATCCGCGTCATGCAGTTCCGCCGGGAACGGGCCTTCGCCGACCCGCGTCGTATAGGCCTTCACGATCCCGAGCACGAAAGCAATCGCCGTGGGGCCGACCCCCGTCCCCGTCGCCGCCTGGCCTGCGATGGTGTTGGATGAGGTCACATAGGGATAAGTTCCGTAGTCGATATCCAGAAGCGAGCCCTGCGCGCCTTCAAACAGGATCCGCTTGCCCGCCCGCCGCGCCTCGTTCAGCACCTTCCAGACCGGCCCGGCATAGGGCTTGATCTTGGGGGCCACCTCCATCAATGCGGCTTTCAGCTCGGCTGCGTCGACCGGCTCCAGCCCAAGGCCCGCCCGAAGCGCGTTGTGATGCGTCAAAAGGCGCCCGATCCGGGTGTCCAGCGTCGCCTCGTCGAACAGGTCCGCGACACGGATCGCCCGGCGACCGACCTTGTCTTCATAGGCGGGCCCGATCCCGCGCCCTGTCGTCCCGATCTTGGCCACACTGGTCTGCGCCTCACGCCCGCGGTCAAGTTCGCCATGGATCGGCAGGATCAGGCTGGCATTTTCGGCCAGCATCAGGTTTTCCGCCGTGATATCAACGCCCTGCCCACGCAGCTTGTCAATCTCCATGACCAGGTGCCAGGGGTCCACCACCACGCCATTGCCGATGACCGACAGCTTGCCGCCCCGCACAATGCCCGAGGGCAAGAGCGACAGCTTGTAGACGGTATTGCCGATGACCAGCGTATGGCCCGCGTTGTGCCCGCCCTGAAAGCGCGCGATGACATCGGCCCGCTCGCTGAGCCAATCGACGATCTTGCCCTTGCCCTCATCGCCCCACTGGGCGCCCACCACGACGACGTTGGCCATAGGAATCCCTCAAACCCGATCAAACCCAGCGCGGTATAGCGGCAGGGGGCCAAGGGGGAAACCCTGCAAATGCACCGGGCGCAGCTCTGCCGCCAATCACCTTGCTAGACGACCGACCGGAATGAAATCCACGCAGGCCGGCCGGACAGGGCCGCCCTACCAGTGGTCAACCACCAGCCCCGCCGCCGCAATCTCTTCCGTAAGGACGGCAAAGCCTGGAAATGCAATCTGCGAGCTTGCCTGGAAATGCTGCCCGTCCCCCAAGCGGTAATGCGTCTCATAGGTGACGATCCCCGCGTCCGCGTCCCAGGTCGCGTCGTTCCAGCGCTCCACGGGGCCAAAGGCGGGATGAACCTGCACCTCCCGGGTGGCTTCGGGTGTCCAGGTCTCCCATTCCCGCGCCCCGGGGTTGCGGCTGTCAAAGAGGAAGCGCCCCCCCGGTGCCAGATGCCGTGCGATGGTGGCAAGACAGGCCGCGCGGTCGGCCGGGGTCAAAAGCGTCTGGAACGCATGCCCTGTCATCACCACGGCCTCAAACCGCTGCCCAAGGTCCAACCCTTGCGCGCTTGCACTGACCCAGCGCTCCCCGTCGCCGCCCGGGCGCGTGCGGGCTATCGCCAGCATCGCCGCTGCCGGATCCACCCCCACCACCTCGGCCCCCCGCGCAGCCAGCGCCACCGAGAAGATCCCGGTCCCGCAGCCCAGATCCAGCACCGACCGGGCCCCTTGAAGCTGTGCCAGGAACCAGTCGAAATCCTTGGTCCAGGGGTTGTCCCAGTCATAGAAGTCCGCCAGCGCGGCATCGTTGTAAAGCGCGTCTATTGCCACCCTTTGCCTTGGCCCCCAGACAAGGCTAGCATGGCATAGCTCAATCCCGGAAGGACACGATCATGGGCATTTTCCTGCGCTGGCTGGGGGCGTTCCTGCTCTTGGCCGCCATCTTCAACCCGACGCGTTGGAACTATGTCACCTGGGCGCGTGCGGCCTGGGCCGACCAGATGCCACTGATCGTCTTTTCCGGCCTCCTTCTGGCGGTGGCGGCAATGGTCTATGTCGTGGCCACCATGCGCTCGATCGGGATTTTGGGCGCGCTGGTCATCGCGGCCATCTTCGGTGCGGGCCTTTGGGTGCTGACCGACTGGGGCCTTCTGGCCCTTGGCAATTCGGCGCTGACCGTCTGGCTGGCGATCTTTGCGCTGTCCTTGATCCTTGGGATCGGCATGTCCTGGTCGATCTTGCGCCAGCGCCTGTCGGGCCAGCAAACCACGGATGAAGTCAATGGCTGAGACCTTGCTCTACCTCACACTTGGTACCAATGATCTGAAGCGTGCCACAGTCTTTTACGATGCGGCATTGGCGCCTTTGGGCTATACTCTCATGCACAGCGAAGAAGGCGGGATCGGCTATAGCTCTCCCGAAGACCGCCGGATTCGCCTATGGATCGTCGAACCCTATGACGGAAAGCCGGCGACGTTCGGCAACGGCAGCATGGTCGCACTTTCTGCCCCAAGCCAAGAGGCTGTGCAGGCCTTCTACAAGGCCGCCCTTGCTGCAGGGGGCAGCGATGAAGGTGCCCCCGGCCTGCGCCCATATAGTGACACGTTTTATGCGGCTTATGTCCGCGACCCTGACGGCAACAAGATATCGGCCGTGCACGGCGCCTGATCCGGTGTCCCCACAGACATGCCAGGCCACCAGCCGGCAAAAGCTGGGACATGCCCCTTGACCTGACCCCTGGCCCCAATTTGCTCTTTTCGTAAGTACTCCCGCCGGAGGCTCCGCCGCGCGCCTCAGGCACCAACAAGAGCAATCTCATGCCCGGCAGCGCCGTCCGGGGGGGCTCGATGCCCCGCCGGACGGCTCTCCGCTTTGACAATCACCCCTTCACCCTTGCACCCACACGCCCTTCCGCCTAGATAGGCGCGTCAGTTGCCCGGTTGTCCGCATGGACGCCCCCCAAGGAAGCCCGCCAAGGAACCCCATGGAAAACGTCGTTCTCACCATCCACCTCATCCTTGCCCTTCTGCTGATCGGTTGCGTGCTTTTGCAGCGCTCCGAAGGCGGGGCACTTGGAATTGGCGGCGGAAGCGGGGGAGGCGGCGGCAATCTGTTTTCCAGCCGCGGCGCGGGCAATACTCTCACCCGGACGACGGCCTATCTGGCCGTCGCGTTCTTTGCGATGATGAACGTGATGCTGTTGTCGGTTGCGGTCTGGTCCGGGGCGCCGGACGCCACGCGCGACCTGTTCCACTGGCTCTCGGCGATCATCGCGCTCCCGGCAATCGCGTATGCGGGCATCCCGTTTTTCAGATCGGCGTGGCGTATATTGATGCGGTCTTGGATGGCGCGTTCGAGGCACTGGACGTTATCGCCGGTCAGGTAGGCTTGGAAGAGGCAGTGGGAAATGCGGGCTTGGCTGACGCAGTCTCGGACGAAAACGGGGAAATTCCAGGATTGGCCTAGGCGAGCGGCGAAGACTCCGCCATCGAGCGGATCGAAAATCGCACTCGGTAAGAGATCGATGAGCAGCTCGCGGGTGGTGCTTTCGCAACGTTGGCGCAGGTCGGTCGAAAGCGTGGGGTTCATGGTACTGACGGTCAGCAGGTCGAGCGCGCGGGCGTATTCCTCGAACACGGTCTGCAGATTTTCGGTGCGCGTGTCGAGGCTATTGGCCAGGGCGGACGTATAGTTCTCAAGCACTCCCTGAATATGCTCCGTCCGATTTCCGAGGGCTGTGCCGAGCGCGGTCGTATAGCCCTCGAGGACGCCTTGCAGCTCCTCGGTGCGCATGCCGAGCGTGGCGGTGATGGCCAGTGCGCGTTGCAAACATGGGTTCCCCCTCGAATCCGGTTTTGTCGGCAAACTACCGGGCGCAGTTGCGCGCGAGCGCGTGGAAACCGAGAGCGAGCAGATCGCGATCAACACACACATCACGGAGGAACGCGTGATCGTCATGGTATGACCTTCCTGTCTCGGTCGAACCGACGCCGGCTTACCGACCGCAACCAGGGCAGCGTCACGACCGTCATGTCCGGCGCTGTCGGGCGGGAGTTTGCCGTGCTGCACCGGCAAATGGAGCAGATCTACTGGTCCGGCTTCGTGGAGAAGGCGAAAGGGCCGGCGTTAGACCACCTGGTGGCCCTGATGGGTCTAAGCCGCAAGGATGCGCGCTTCG
>JAAUPC010000262.1 GCA_012036325.1 Paracoccaceae bacterium | reverse complement strand
CGGCAACTTCCTCACCCTCACCCAGGCGATGTCGCTCGAGCCGGCGATGCTGATCTACCTGTCGAACGGCAAGAACGATGAAGGGCAACCCGAACGAGAACTTCGCCCGCGAACTGATGGAGCTGTTCACCCTGGGGGTGGGCAACTACACCGAGGGCGATGTCGAGGCTGCGGCCCGGGCGTGGACCGGTCACAACGCCGACTGGCCGGAATACGACTACCAGTTCTTCAACAACCGACACGACAACGACAACAAGACCTTCTTCGGGACGACGAAGAACTGGAACGGCCCGGACATCATCGACGAGATCCTGCGCGACAACGTCGCCAAGCGGTTGATCGCGGCGCGGTCTTCGGTGAGCCGGAAGAGGCGGGGTTTGGGATTGCCGGGCTGGGGCAGGGGGGTGGCGGCCCCCACCTCAAGAAACCCGAACCCGGCGCGGCTGAGGGGGGCGATGACGGTGGCGTTCTTGTCATAGCCTGCGGCAAGGCCAACGGGGTTCATAAGCGGCAATCCCGCCAGGGTGCAGGCGAGGCGGGGCAGGGCAACCGTGCCGGGCAAGGGGGCAAGGCCGGTCTGCAGCGCGATCAGCGACAGGGCATGGGCGCGTTCGGGGTCGGTCTGGCGCAGAAGGGCCAGGGCGGCGCGCTCGACAAGGCTCACCAGACGCCCTCGGGGAAGATGTGGCCGGTGGCGCCAAGGGGGAGGGATTTGTCCCACACGACCTCAGCCAGAAGAAGCGGGCGGTAGAGATGGGGGAAAAGCTGGCCGCCGCGCGAAGGCTCCCACCTCAGGGCGGGGCCAAGGCGGTCTGCCTCAAACGCCACAAGGACCAGGTCGCTTTCGGTGGCGAACCACTTGGCTGCGGTCTCGGCCACCTGGGCGGCGGTGGAGAAATGGATATAGCCATCGGCAAGGTCAATCGGCGCGCCCAGCGTTTCACCGGCGGCGCGGAAGGCATCCCATTCGGGGCGGCGGAGGATCTTGTAGATCAGCATGCCGCGCTTTTGCCCGCGCAAGGCGCAGAGGTCAATGGAAAGGCACCGTCATGCGCGCTTTGCAATTGTCCGCCACGTCAGGACAATCGACCTTTGACTCACGCAGATGGCAGAGTCACGGTGGTGAGATCAACCAACACGGGAGCATTCTATGCGGAACCTTTTCCTTACCAGCGCAGGCCTGGCACTGATGGCAGGGGCGGCGCAGGCCGACTACACGCTGCATGTCATCCACATCAACGACCTGCACAGCCGGATTGAGGCGGTGAATGCCTTTGACAGCACTTGCAGTGCGGAGGATGCAGCCGAGAACAAGTGCTTTGGCGGCGTTGCGCGGGTGGCGACCAAGATCAACGAGTTACGCGACCAGATCACCGCCGAGGGGGGGAATGTGATCGTGCTGGACGCGGGCGACCAGTTCCAGGGCAGCCTCTTTTACACCACCTACAAGGGCGCGGCCGAGGCCGAGTTCATGGAAAAGATCGGCTTTGACGCGATGGCCGTGGGCAACCATGAGTTCGATGACGGGCCAGAGGGGCTGGCGGCGTTTCTGGATAAGGTGACGTTCCCGGTGATTTCGGGGAATACCGATGTCAGCCAGTCGAACGTGCTGGCAGGGCGGGTGCAGAACCATGTCGTGCTGGAGGTGGGGGGTGAGAAGATCGGCATCATCTCGGCCCTGGCGACGGATACGGTCGACACCTCCAGCCCTGGGACGACGGTGATCTTTCAGGATGAGATCGACAGTCTGTCCGCGGATGTGGCGGAGCTGGAGGCGGCGGGGGTGACGAAGATCATCGCGCTGAACCATGTGGGCCTGCCGAAGGACCTGGCGATTGCGGCAGCGGTGCCGGGGGTGGATGCGGTGGTGGGGGGGCATTCGCATACCCTGCTGTCGTCGAAGGACCCCAAGCGCGCAGGGCCGTACCCGACCTGGGTTGACGGGCAGAACGGGGCGCTGGTGCCGGTGGTGCAGGCCTATGCCTATTCGAAGTATGTGGGTCATCTGGTGCTGACCTTTGACGACGCCGGGACCCTGAAGTTTGCGGAAGGCGATACGATCCTTCTGGATGCAAGCGTGACGCCCGACCCCGAGATCGAGGCGCGGGTCAAGGAGTTGGGCGGCCCGATCGAAGAACTGAAGAACAAGGTTGTGGCGGAGTCGACTGCCGATATCGATGGCAGCCGGGAAAGTTGCCGGGCGGTGGAATGCCCGATGGGCAACCTGATAGCCGAGGCGATGCTGGACCGGGTGGCCGATCAGGGGGTCACGATTGCCATCCAGAACGGCGGCGGCGTGCGTGCGAGCATTGACGCGGGGCCGGTCACGATGGGCGAGGTGCTGACGGTGCTGCCGTTCCAGAACACCCTCTCCACCTTCGAGGTGACGGGCGAGACGATCATTGCGGCGCTGGAAAACGGGGTCAGCCAGGTTGAGGAAGGGGCCGGCCGGTTCCCGCAAGTGGCGGGGCTGAAGTATACGTTTGACCCGAAGGCCCCGGCGGGCGCCCGAGTCAGTGAGGTGATGGTCCTGATCGGGGGCGACGCCTGGGGGCCGATTGATCCGGCGGCGGTCTACAAGGTGGTGTCGAACAACTATGTGCGCGGCGGCGGTGACGGGTTCCGAATGTTCGTGGATGCGGCGAATGCTTATGACTTCGGGCCGGACCTTGCGGATGTGACCGCCGAATATATGGCCAAGGTCGGCCCCTACACGCCGATGACCGATGGTCGGATCACGGTGAAGCAATGACGGCGTGAAGGGCGAGCGGGCGGCCTTCGTCATCTTCGAAGAAGGCCATCCATTCTTCTGACCCGTCGGCGTGGCGGTGGATCATATGCGGGGCGCCGGTCACCACGGCGCCCCGTTCCTTGAGGCGCGCATGATCGGCGGAAATGTCGTGGGTCGCGAGGTAAAGGATATCGGCTGGGTCCCGGGTGCCGGTTTCCTTCAGCATCAGCCTTGTGCCGCCAAGGTCGAAAAAGGCGAGGCGAGGGAAACTGTAAAGCTCAGGGATCCCCAGCGTGTCGCGCCAGATGGCGCGGGCGCGGTCAAGGGTTTCGACACAGCGGGAAAGTTGCGTGAGGCGCGGCATCTGCCGTCCTTTGGGGTTCGGGACCGGGGCAGGTTAGCACAATCAGTCGCAGCGCTGCAGGGTCAGGGTCTGGCCCTTGTCGGTGACGGTCAGGCGATCGGCGGGGTCGCGCAGGCCGGGGCTGGCGCTTTCCAGATCAAGGCCGATGCGGCGGGCGGAGGCTTGCATCGCTTCGCCCGGGATCGGGCAGAGGACGTCAAGGACCACGTCGATTCCGCCATCGGTGCCAGGGCGGTCGAAGCCGCAGGTTTCGCCCCCGTCGCCGTGGATGATGACGCTGCCTTCCGCGAAGGCCCAGGTCTTGTCCGTTGTGCAGGCGGGGGTGGTCTCTGCCCAGGTGCCGGTGATGAGCGTGCTGTAGACGGCCTCGGGGTTGGCACCGGCAAGGGCGGGAAGCGGAAGGGCGCAAAGGAGGAGGGCAAGGCGCATGGGTCGCTCTGAGTTCGGGTCACTTTGGAGCGGTTTGGCAGGTCAGGAGGCAGAAGAAAAGTGTGGTTCCGGGCACCTTGACTTGGCGGCGGGGGCAAACTTGCCTATCTTCGCGCCATGTGTGGCAGGTTCACCATCACCCATCCGAATGAAGCGCTGGCGGCGCTGTTTGATGCCGTGCCGGGGAATGACCTGCCGGTGGGGCCGAATTTCAACGTCTGCCCGACGAATACGGTGGCGGTTGTCACGGCAGATGGCGGCCAGCGGCGGTTGCGGGCGATGCGCTGGGGGTTCATCCCCAACTGGTACAAGGCGCCAAACGATGGGCCGCTGATCATCAACGCGCGGTCGGATACGGTGGCCACAAAGCCCGCCTTCCGCGAGGCAGTGCGGACCCGGCGCTGCATCGTGCCTGCCAGCGGGTTTTACGAATGGAGCACCGGCGAGAAAGGCGAGAAGCTGCCCTCGTATTTCACCCGCGCCGATGGCCAGCCGATGGCCTTGGCCGGAATCTGGCAGCGCTGGCAGGATCAGGACACGGTGGCGATCGTGTCGACCGAGGCCGGTCCGTCGATGGCGGGGCTGCACCACCGCGAGGCGGTGGTGTTGCAACCTGCCGATTGGCCGCTGTGGCTGGGTGAGGCGGGGCATGGCGCGGCGGTGTTGATGAAGCCCTTGGCCGCGGGCGTGATGAACCCGCCGGTGCGGGTGGGGACGGCGGTCAATTCCAACCGCGCGGCGGGGGCAGCGTTGATCGTGCCACTGGCCGCCTGAGCGGGCGGGCGGACTGTCACGGAACCGCAAGGTTCGGATAACGGGGGCGTTACATTCCGCTGGCACAGCGGTTCCGCAACATTAGCGGAAAGACATCATGCCCCACCCTACGCCAGACTTGCCGATTCTTGGTGCTGCCCTTGGCCACGCCGATCTTGCCCCGCACCGCGACTGGCTGCTGGAGGCCCCGCGCGATCTGGAATTGCAGGCGTTCGTGGATGCAGAGGTGCTGGACGGCGATTGGTCCGGGCTGGCGGCTGAAACGGTCAAGCTCTTGGACGGGCATGAGGGGCGGCTTGGCATTCACGGGCCGTTCTGGGGCTTCACCATTGCCTCTTATGACCCTGAGGTGCGCAAGCTGGTGACCCGGCGGATGGGGCAGGCGCTGGACGTCTGCGCGGCGGTGAAGGGGACGCATGTCGTGATCCACTCGCCTTTCACCACCTGGGGCTATAACCACCGGGGGCTGTACCCAAAGGACAGCGCCCGGATGGTCGAGGCCGCGCGGGATACCTTAGCGGCTGCTTTGAAGCGCGCTGAAGATATGGGCGTGACCTTCGTTCTGGAAAACATCGAAGACATTGAGCCTGCGGACCGCGCAGCCCTGTGCGAGGCTCTGGGCTGGCAAGCGCTCGCGTTGTCGGTCGATACCGGTCACGCGCATTATGCGCATGGGTCCACCGGTGGGCCGCCGGTCGATTTCTACATCCGCGCGGCGGGGCAGCGGCTGGGCCATGTGCATCTGCAGGACGCCGATGGCTTTGCCGACCGGCATTGGCAGATCGGCCATGGCACGATTCTCTGGCCTTCGGTCTTTGACGCCATCGCCAAGACCGGCGCCTGCCCGCGCCTGATCCTGGAACTGCGCGACAAGGCAGGCGTCATCCCCTCGGCCCGTTACCTGGCCGCGCTGGGGCTGGCGGAATGAGCCCCCCGGAATTGAACCCCGTGAAGCTGATCGTCCTTTCTGACCTGCACCTTGGCCCGCAGGGCGTTCCGGTCAACGGCCTGGATACCGGCGACCGTCTGGCGCAGGCCGTTGCGGTCATCAACCGCGACCATGCCGATGCCGCGATGGTCTTGGTCGCCGGTGATCTGGCCGACCGGG
>JAAUPC010000261.1 GCA_012036325.1 Paracoccaceae bacterium | reverse complement strand
TACGCCATCACCTGATGATTTTCCCAGAGTTTACCTTTGTTTTTTCGGCTTGTGAGGACAAGCCCGAGCATTGCGGGTTTGCCGCGATTCGTGCAGCGCTGCACGTCGGTGAGGACCGCGATCGACCTGGCGCGTGTTCCCATTGGGCCGGCGTCGGGGAGGTCCATCCAAGCGGCGAACTTCATGGCCTGCGTGAGCCCGGCGTCGAGCGAGTCGATCTGCGCCAGTGGCGGAGCGTCGCTCTGCACCCGCTCGACGAAGCGCGCCAGCTCGCGGAACAACCGGCGGAGGTCGCTCGGGAATTGCGGCTTACGGAGCAGCTTCGGACCACGCGTGACGTTCGACATGAGACTCCTCGATCCAGGCGGCGGGGCGCGCCTTCCATCTTGAGGGCGATCAGGTGGCGGCGGGCGATGCGCTGGTGGCGGCGGTGGCGCTGGGGGGGGTATTCGGCGACGCTTTTGAAGGGGGTGACGGGGTCGGGCAAGACCGAGGTTTACCTTGAGGCGGTTGCGGAATGCCTGCGCGCCGGGCGGCAAGCGCTGGTGCTTTTGCCGGAAATCGCCCTCACGTCGGAATTCCTGACCCGGGTCGAGGCGCGGTTTGGCGCAAGGCCGGCGGAGTGGCATTCCGGCGTCACGATGACCGAGCGCCGCCGGTTGTGGCGGATGGTGTCCACGGGAGACGCAGGGCTGATCGTGGGAGCGCGCTCAGCGCTTTTCCTGCCGTTTCAGGACCTTGGGCTGATCGTGGTCGATGAGGAGCATGACACCTCCTATAAGCAGGAGGACGGGGTTCTGTACCATGCCCGCGACATGGCGGTCTTGCGCGCGGCGATTGCGGGCTGTGCGGTGGTCCTCGCGTCGGCCACGCCTAGCCTGGAAAGCTGGGCCAATGTCGAGGCGGGGAAGTACCAGCGCCTGGACCTTGGCAGCCGCTTTGGGGCTGCAGATATGCCGGACATGCGGGCCATCGACATGCGCAGCGAGCGGCTGCCGGGGGATCGCTGGATTTCGGAGACTTTGGCCGGAAAGGTGCGTGCCGTGGTGGCGCGGGGGGAGCAGGCGCTTTTGTTCCTGAACCGTCGCGGCTATGCGCCGGTCACGCTTTGCCGGGCCTGTGGGCATCAGGTGGGCTGCGACCAGTGCGATGCGCGGATGGTGGAGCATCGGTTTCAAAAGCGCCTGGTCTGCCACCAATGCGGGGCGACGAAGCCGGTGCCCGTGGCTTGTCCTTCCTGCGGGGTCGAAGGGCGGATGGCGGCCATCGGCCCTGGGGTGGAGCGTCTGGCGGAGGAGGTGACCGCGCGGTTCCCTGAGGCGCGGCTGTCGGTGCTCTCGTCTGACCTCTTTGGGTCTGCCCGCGCGCTGAAAGAGGCAATCGGCACGATTGCGGCGGGGGGGGCGGACATCATCATTGGCACGCAGATCGTGGCCAAGGGGCACAACTTCCCCCTCCTGACGCTGGTGGGGGTGATCGACGCGGACCTTGGGCTGCAAGGGTCAGACCTGCGCGCGGCAGAGCGGACGTTCCAGCTGATGCGCCAGGTCGCGGGCCGGGCGGGGCGGACGGCAGAGCGGAAGGGCGAGGCCTGGCTGCAGACCCATCAGCCGGAACACCCGGTGATCCGCGCGATCTTGGGCGGGGATGAAGAGGCGTTCTGGAAGGCCGAGGCGGCGGAGCGGCGTTTGGCAGGCGTGCCACCCTATGGGCGGATGGCGGGGATCATCCTGTCCTCGCCGGATGTGGCAGCGGTGTTCGATTTTGGGGCTGAGTTGGCGCGGCGGTCGGAGCCATTGACGCGGATCGGGGCGGAGGTTTGGGGGCCCGCGCCTGCGCCGATTGCCCGGGTGCGGGGGCGGCATCGGGTGCGGCTTTTGGTGAAGGCGGAGAAGGGGGCCCCTTTGCAAGCGGCTATTGCGGAGTGGCTGGCGGGGGTCAAGCTGCCAAGGGATTTGAGGTTGGCGGTGGATATTGATCCGCAGAGTTTTTTGTGATGGGGGCGAACCCCAACATTTTCATTCGACCCGCTTTGCCTGTCACCGTGAAAATGGTCGAGGAAATTCGAGTTGGACCTGCAAACGCTCAATTTGGAGAGTCGTTGCTTTGGCAAGGCCAATAAACCTTTCAAGTCTTGCCTCATCCTCAACTTCTTGAGTGGGGGACTCTTCAGCGAGTTGCCGAAGAAGAGCACTTCCGCTTCTCTCTATTGACCAAACGTTTTGGATTTCCTTAGGTTTCTTGAAGATGCCAAGGCTCATCGGGGGATGCAGTTTTGCGTGATGACTTTCCCACTGATCGCGCGTTTTTTGGCATTCTGTTTGAAGATTGATGAAGCTGCGTTCTGCATCAGATATCGCCTCGTTCGCCCGAAGCCGAAGTGCCACTAAGTTTGAGCCCTTTGTTAAAAGCAGTGCGTGCCTAGAAATTCTGATGGCGCGCTCAGCCGATATAAGCGCGGCCGCTGCGATCAAAATTGCAATAATCTCAAATGCATAGTCGACAACGATGTCCATCCCAATCTGCCCCTAACCGCTCCACTGAATTATATGGTGCGGGTCTTTGCTCACTGCAAGGTCGTCAAACTGGCCTGATGGTGGCGCGCAAGTTTGCCAGTGTAAAATGTGTGCTGAACTCGCTCCAACACAGGGCAACGCCTGACCGCCGGGTGGGCGAGCCCCGGCAATTCTGGGCGCTTTATGGTTTAACCCGTCCCGCTGATGTTCTGCTGGCAACCGTTGCAAAAGCGCCCGCCCGAGGGGGCGGTCGGGCGCTGCCCGGGTCGCTGGTCGCGACTTTTCCGGGCGAAGGGGAGGGCTTAGCCTGTTGTGGAGTCGGGCTGAAGCCCGACCTTCGGGGGCTTCATGGGATTGTGCCCGGCACAAGGTTTGGGTTTGCCTTGCCCCCCGTTTTCGCTAAGTCCGTGCTATGTCCAGCCTGATGCCCCTGTCCGAGACTCACCACCTGCCTGCTTGGCGGCGGCCGGAGGCGCTGCTTTACCTCATGGCGGCGGCGATGCCGCTGAGTTTCGCGACCTGGTCGGCGCTTTTGAACAACTTCGTCATCGAGGTGGCGAGTTTCACGGGCAAGGAGATCGGCTGGCTGCATACGGTGCGGGAGATTCCGGGGCTGCTGGCGGTGGTGGTCATCGCGATCCTTTTGGCGGTGCGGGAGCAGGTGTTGGCGTTGTTGATGCTGGCACTTCTGGGGGCGGCGACGATGTTCACGGAGTGGTTCACCTCGTTCAGCGGGCTTTTGGTGATGACGCTGCTGTCATCGATCGGGTTTCATTACTTTGA
The DNA here is from genome assembly GCA_012036325.1 of Paracoccaceae bacterium. Taxonomy (GTDB): domain Bacteria; phylum Pseudomonadota; class Alphaproteobacteria; order Rhodobacterales; family Rhodobacteraceae; genus Tabrizicola. The sequence continues at coordinate 2,131 of JAAUPC010000261.1, read as the reverse complement.
GACGGTGAACCAGTCGCTGCAACTCCAGTGGATCGACAAGGCGCGGGCGCCGGTTGTTTTGGGGCGGATCGTGGCGGTGGGGGCGGGGGCGTCGCTGGCGGCCTATGGGGCGATTGTGGCGCTGTGGGACAGTCTGGGGCTGGACTATAACACGGTCTATCTGGCGTCGGGCGGGTTGACGATTATGATTGTGGTTTTTGCGGCTTTGGCCTATCCGCAGTTCCAAAGCCCCCATGTGCAGCACCGGCATATCGTCCTACGGCGGCGCTATTGGCTTTATTACGCGCTGCAATTCATGGCGGGCGCGCGGCGGCAGATCTTTGTGGTCTTTGCGGGCTTCATGATGGTGGAGCGGTTCGGGATGAAGGTCTCGGAGATGACGCTGCTTTTGTTGTGCAATTACCTGATCAATATGGCGGTGGCACCAAGCATGGGGCGGGCCTTGGGGCGCTATGGGGAACGCAATGTCATGGGGTTTGAATATATTGGCCTGACGCTGGTGTTTCTAGCCTATGGCGGGTTGTACTGGTTCGGCTGGGGCATCGTGATAGCCGGGGGGCTTTATATCCTGGACCAGTTGTTCTTTGCGCTGAGTTTCAGCCTCAAGACCTACTTCCAGAAGATCGCCGATCCGAAGGATATTGCACCCACCGCTGCCGTGGCCTTCACGATCAACCATATCGCGGCGGTGTTTCTGCCGGCGGGGCTGGGATATCTGTGGGCGACCTCGCCCGACTATGTGTTTCTGTTGGGGGCGGGGATGGCGCTTTTCGCTTTCGGGCTGATCTGCCTGATCCCGCGGCATCCGGAGCCGGGGAATGAGACGGTTTTCTCTCGCGCGCTGCCGCAGCCGGCGGAGTAACCCTCGGGTGAGGCGGTTGTAACCTGGGTTGGGCTTTTGGCCGGCATCACCTATATGCTGGGACAGAAACGGAGGTGTCCCCATGTTCTTCACCCGCTCCAAGACGGAAATGGTTTCGCCTGACAAGGCGCTGCCGGGGCGCCCGGAGCCCCTGCCCACCGCCGAGACGCATTTCCTGTCCGGCCTGCCCTTGAAATCCCCGGTGCCCGAGGGGATGGAAGAGGCGATGTTCGGCATGGGCTGCTTCTGGGGGGTCGAACGCAAGTTCTGGCAGACCCCGGGGGTCTGGCTGACGATGGTCGGCTATGCGGGCGGGTTCACGCCGAACCCGACCTACAAGGAAACCTGCACCCAGTTGACCGGCCATAATGAGGTGGTGCGGGTGATCTATGATCCCGCCAAGGTCAGCTACGGGGCGTTGCTCAAGCTGTTCTGGGAGGGGCATGACCCGACCCAAGGCATGCGTCAGGGCAATGACATCGGGTCACCTACCGGTCGGGGATCTACACCTATACGCCCGCGCAGGCCGAGGCGGCAAAAGCCTCGAAACTGGTCTATCAGGAGGCGCTGGCGAAAGCCGGGCAGGGGACGATCACCACCGAGATCATGGCCGTGCCGACCTTCTACTTTGCCGAGGATTACCATCAGCAATACCTGGCGAAGAACCCGAACGGCTATTGCGGGATTGGTGGGACCGGCGTGACCTGCCCGATCGGGACGGGTGTCTCTGCCTGATGGCTTGACCAGGGGGGGGCCGGGGTCTATCCGGCCCCTGACCCTGGAGAGTGCCCATGCCCACCTATACCGCCCTGACCACCGTGACCGGCGAAGAAGCCGCCCTTGCCCTTGCCGACGCGATGGAGCGGATGACGCCGGAACCGGTGGGCGTCGGCGTCTTCGAGATCGAGGACGGGTCGGGGCTGTGGGAGGTTGGGGGCTATTTCCTGGAAGCCCCGGATCAGGTGATGCTGGAGGTCTTTGCCCTGGCCTTTGGTGCGCGGCCTTTCGCGCTGTCGGATCTGCCCGAGATTGACTGGGTTGCCAAGGTCCGGCGCGAGTTGGCCCCGGTCAATGCCGGGCGATTCTTTGTCTATGGCAGCCATGATGCCGACAAGGTGCCCGCTGATCCCGCCCGTGTGCCGCTGCAGATCGAGGCGACGGTTGCCTTCGGGACCGGGCATCACGGCACGACGCTGGGCTGCCTGAAAGCGTTTGACCGGCTGCTGACCGCCGGGGAACGGCCGGCCCGCGTGGCCGATATCGGCTGTG
>JAAUPC010000260.1 GCA_012036325.1 Paracoccaceae bacterium | reverse complement strand
GCGCGACTGCTGTTCGGCGACCAGGTGCTGCTGCGCTACGTGCCCTTCGACCTGCCCGGCGCGGTGCGGCGCTTCTTCGACCGGGTGCAGCCCAGGCTCGCGATGATCCTCGAGACCGAACTCTGGCCGAACCTCTACGGCGAGTGCGGCAGGAGGTCCGTACCGCTGGTGCTCGCGAGCGCGCGGGTCTCGCCGCGCTCGGTCGGCAAGTACCGGCGACTGACGTCGCTGTTCCGCAAGACGCTTTCCTACGGCATCGTCATCGCCGCGCAGAGCGAGCCGGATGCCGAGCGCTTCCGCTCGATCGGCGCCGCGCCTGAACGCACGCACGTGACAGGCAACATCAAGTTCGACTTCCAGCCACCCGAGGGGATCGAGGCGCTGGGCCGGCGCTGGCCGTGGCTAATTTGCAGCCCCTGCACCAGGTATTCCACCGTCGACCCAGCCCGCCCGGACTGAGCTTGGCGTTGACGTCCCCGGTTGCACCGAGCTGCCGAACCTGGCGCTCGCGCATCCCGCGCAGCCCAATGTGTTCTACCCGCTCGGTAGCCTCCGGGCCGACAAGCGGCGGCGGAACAAAGCCGCGGCCATCGTCGACGACTTCCAGATCGGTACGGCCGCGCGTTGAACGAGCGCCGTCAAGTCGATCAGCGACGCCAAGGCCAGCCCCGCCGCAAGCAGCCAGAGGCCAAGCCCCCCGGCAAGGCGGCAAAGGCGGCCCCCGGCCCGCATGTCAGAACTGCGTCGAGATGGTCAGGTCGAAGTTCTGTTCCTGGTCATAGTCTTCCTTGACCAGCGCCCGGCTGAAGTTGAAGCGCAAGGGGCCAATCGGGGTGGTCCAGAACACCGAGAGCCCCACCGCCGCGCGCGGGTTGAAGCTGTCATCCACCGCGCCGACACCGGCGCTGTTGTCCAGGCTCCAGACCGAGCCCACGTCGAGGAACGCCCCGCCCGAGATGCCGTATTCTTCCGGCAGGCCAAGGGGGAAGTCGGCCTCAAACCGGGCGACGGCGAAGAGGTTGCCGCCAAGGGCATCCTGATCGGCAGCGCCAAGATCACGCGGGCCGATGCCATTGCCTTCAAAGCCACGGATCTTGCCGTTGCCAAAGAAGCGTTCGGTCACCCGGCTGGTATTGTCCCCGAGAGAGCTGATTGCGCCGCCTTCGAAGATGGCGCGCACGGTCACCTCTTCGTTCGCAATACGGCTTTCGGCCAGGGCCAGCGCAGTGGTCTGGATATACTTGGTGTCACCGCCAAGACCGGCAAAATCCTGGCCGAAGCGCAGCAAGACGCCGCCCTTGGGGTTCAGGCCGGTGATCCGGGTGTCATATTCATAGGTATAGCCCAGCGAGAAGGTGCGCAGCGCGCCTGCATCACTTTCGGCCTGCAGGATCGGCGAAGTGCCGGTGTAGTTGAAGATCTTGTCTTCCGACACGCGCAGCCGCAGGTCGACATTCGACTGTTCGCCCAAGGGGAATCCGATGCCGGTCGTAAAGCCGATGTTGCGGGTGTCATAGGCGGCCGAGCTTTGGTTGTCGCTGGTGCGGTAGTATGCGCCCACCGAGAAAGACAGGTCCCGCCCCAGAAGCGCCGGTTCGGTAAAGCTGAAGGACGAGTTCTGGTTGTCGGTCCCTGCGTTCAGGTTCATCGACAGGCGCTGACCGCGACCAAGGAAGTTCGATTCCGAGAACCCGATGTTGAAACCGGTGCCGTTGGCGACTGAATAGGTCAGGCCCAGCGACAAGGACCCGGTCGGCTGTTCCTCGACATCGACATTGACGACGACCTGATCGGGGGCAGAGCCCGGTTCAGCGTTGACTTGCGCATCCGAGAAGAAGCCAAGCGCACGGATACGTTCGGCGGACTGGCGCACCTCACGCGGGTTGAAGGGGTCCCCTTCCACGGTGCGGAACTGGCGACGGATCACCTGGTCCAGCGTAGTCTGGTTGCCTTCGATGTCGATGCGTTCGACGAAGATCCGGTCACCCCGGGTGATGGCGAATTCAATGTCCACCATCTGGCCGCGGTCGTTGCGGGTGATGCGCGGTTCGATCCGCACGAAGTTGAGGCCCTTGCGCAGCGCAAGGGTTTCCATCCGGGTGATGTTGTTGTCGATCAGGACCGGCGAATAGGTCTGGCCCGAACGGATTTTCTGCACGGCCTCAAATTCAGCGGCATCAACGCCTTCAATCTCTGACACGGTCGAGACCGCGCCGATGGTGTAGGGCAGGCCTTCGCGGACGGTGAAGGTGACGAAGGTGGCGTCACGTTCGCGGCTGACTTCGGCCCCGGCATCAAGGACCTGGAAATCGATATAGCCGCGCGACAGGTAGAATTCGGTCAGGACCTGCTTGTCCAGCTCCAGCCGTTCGGCGACGAAGGTGTCGCGCTGGATGAAGGTCCGCAGGAAGCCCGCCTGTTTGGTTTCCAAGACCTGACGCAGGCGGCGGTCGCTGAAGGCGCGGTTGCCGACGAAGGACAGACGCTCAACCTCAACCACGCGGCCTTCGGTGATCTCGAACACAAGGTCGACCCGGTTTTCCGAGCGGCGGATGATCTTCGGCGTCACCGTCGCGGCGATGCGGCCCTGGACGCGGTACACCTCGGCAATCGCGGCGGCGTCGGATTCGGCGGTGCTGGGGGCATAGACCCGGCGGGTCTGGGATTGCACGATCTCGGCCAGCTGTTCGTCCTTGAGGCGCTTGTTGCCCTCAAAGCTGATGACGTTGACGATGGGGTATTCGACGACGCGGATCAGAAGGGTGGAGCCTTGGGGCACGACCTCGACCGTCTCGAAAAGGCCGGAGTTCGCGATGCGCTGGTAGGCATCGTTCAGGGCGGCGGCGGACACCTCTTCGCCACGGCTGATTCCGGCGTAAGAAAGGATAGTGGCCGGGTCGACGCGGACGTTGCCTTCGACGACCACGTTCGAAAAGGAAAAGGACTGCGCATAGGCCGGCTGAAGGAACACCGTCGAAGCCGTTGCGGTGCCGAGGAAAACCGCCGTAGCGAGCAGGCGCGCCCTGGTGGCAGCCGTGAAAGACCGTCCTTTGGTCATGCGGAAGGTCCCTTGCATCATCAGTCCCCGTCGATCTGGTTGTTGTCGTTTAACTATCGGGAAAGCCAAGCCTTGTCAAAAGCCTGCGGTCCCTGTGGATAACTTTCCCACATCTTGTGTCATGGGGGGCGGAAGGGCAAGGTCAGGACTTGCCGCCTTTCCCTCCATTGCCCCGTCAGACGCAGATCAGATCGCGGCTGAGGGCGAAGACCATCAGGCTGATGACCAGGGTCATGCCGACCGTCATCAGGACCCGCAGCGCGCGCTCGGACGGGGGGCGGCGCATCACCGCTTCATAGGCGTGGAAGACGAGGTGGCCGCCATCAAGGACCGGGATCGGGAAGAGGTTCAGGATGCCGACGCCCAAGGACAGGACGGCCATCATCCCGATGAAGCTTTCCACGCCGTTGCGGGCGGCGTCGCCCATGGTTTCGGCCATCCCGATCGCGCCCGAAAGGTTGCAGGTGCTGATCGCGCCGCTGATCATCAGGCCAAGCCCGTTCAGCGTGCCGGTGGTCATGCGCCACATCTGGCTGGCGGCGAGGGTCACGGTTTCCCACGGGCCGGTGGCGCGGGTGGCGGGCTCAAACGCCAGGCCCGCGACGATGCCGATCTGATAGCGTTCGACGAAGGCACCGGTCTCATCCTCGACCGTGCGGACGCGGGGGGTGAGGGTGAGATCAAATGTCTCGCCCGACCGCCAGATGGTCAGGGGGACCGGGTCGCCTTTGCTGGTGGCGATGATGTCGGGAAGCTGGCTGAAGGTGGTCACGTCCTGCCCCGAGGCGCGCAGGATCACGTCGCCCGATTGTAACCCTGCGTCCATCGCGGCGGAGCGGATGATGACTTCCCCCACGACGGGGGCAAAGGGGTGGGGGCCGGTCACCACCACCTCATCCGTGCCACGCCGGACGGTGTAGGCCATGGTCTGCTGCGCTGGCAGATCGCCCACGACGGTGCCGAAGGTTTCGCGGTCGGGCGTGGGCTGGCCTTCGATGGCGACGATCACATCGCCTTCGATCAGGGTCGGGCCTTCGTGGGGGAAGTCGCGCATCGCGCCGACGGTCGGCTCTTCGCGTGGGACGCCGAGGACGATCAGGATCCCGGCCAGAAGGACGAAGGTCAGGATGAAGTTCGCCACCGGCCCCGCCAGCACGGTTGAGGCGCGGGCCCAGAGGGGCGCGCCGGTCATTGTGTGGCGGCGTTCTTCGGCGGAAAGGCCCGAGATATCCCCCGCCTTGACGGATGTCGCATCCGCGTCGCCCATGAATTTCACATAGCCGCCGAAGGGAATCGCCGCGATTTGCCAGCGGGTGCCGCGCTTGTCGGTGCGGCTGAAGAGGACCGGGCCGAAGCCGATCGAGAACACCTCGGAATGGATGCCCGACCAGCGGCCGACGATGTAATGGCCGTATTCGTGGACAAAGACGATGATCGACAGCGCCACAATGAAGAAGAACACCGTCCAGGCCGTGCCGCCGATGGCTGCGAAGATATCCACTTAGCGGCTCCCTGCCCTTCGGCGCGCGATCTCGCCCGCCCTGATCCGTGCCAGATGGTCCATTCCCAGCACATCCTCAAGGGCTTCAGGCAGATTTGATGCACCCATTTGCGGATCAAGGGCATGAAGCGTGTCTTCGACCACCCCGGCCATGTCCATGAAGCCGATGCCGCCCGCCAGGAAATGGTCCAGCGCGATTTCCTTGGCGGCGTTGAAGGCGGCCCCGGCAAGGCCACGGCGGGCCATCACCTCACGCGCAAGCCTGAGGGCCGGGTAGCGGGCCATTTCCGGCGCGCGGAAGGTGAGGGTCGAGACTTGTGCCAGGTCCAGCCGCGCCACGGGAAGGGCATCACGGGCGGGCCAGTTCAGCGCATAGCCGATCGGGTGGCGCATGTCGCGCGCCCAGATGCGCCATGATTGCTCCGTCATGGAATCCGACCATGGAGTGGATCAGGGATTCAGGGTGGATGATGACCTCAACCTGGTCTGGCGTCACGCCGAAGAATTCACGGGTCTCGATCACCTCCAACGCCTTGTTGAACATGCTGGCGCTGTCGATGGTGATGCGCTGGCCCATGGCCCAGTTGGGGTGTGCGAGTGCCTCTTTCACCGTGGCCTTCGCCAGCGCCTCCAGCGGCCAGTCGCGCAAGGCGCCCCCGGAAGCGGTCAGGATGATGCGTTCAACGGCCGCGATGTCTTCGCCGGTCAGGGCCTGGAAGATGGCGGAATGTTCGCTGTCCACCGGCAGGATGGTGGCGTTGTGGCGTGCAGCTTCAGCCAGAAGGAGTGGCCCGGCGGTGACCAGGCTTTCCTTGTTGGCCAAGGCCAGCGTGCGGCCATGGCGGAGAGCGCGAAAGCCGGGGACGAGGCCCGCGGCACCGACAATCGCGCTCATCACCCAATCGGCCGGGCGGTCGGCGGCTTCGGTGATGGCGTCGGGTCCGG
>JAAUPC010000259.1 GCA_012036325.1 Paracoccaceae bacterium | reverse complement strand
AGAACGGTTCGCGCCCGCGTTCCCCGGTCCAAGACGTTCGCGACCGTGTTGCCGGTGCCGTTCAGCGCTGCGGCCCCGGTCAGGACCAGCTGTTCGACCTCGGCCGCCAGGGTGAGGGTCACGCTTGACTGGACCCGGTCGATGCCGCCGCTCATCGCCTCAGTGATCGTGTCGAGCGTGTTGTCCACCACATAGACGTCGTTGCCCGATCCGCCCGCCAGCGCATCGGCCCCAGTGCCGCCGTCCAGCGTATCGGCCCCGTCGCCGCCGAACAGGCTGTCGGCCCCGGCGAGGCCCGACAGAAGGTTCGCGCCCGCATTCCCAGTCAAGACGTTCGCGAACGTGTTGCCGGTGCCGTTCAGCGCCGCCGACCCCAAAAGGGTCAGGTTCTCAAGCTCGGCCTGCAGAGTGAAGGCGACCGAGCTTTGCACATCATCCGTGCCCCCGCCCGCGGCCTCGACAATCACGTCGGTCAGGGAGTCAATGACATAGATGTCGTTGCCCGCGCCGCCGGTCAGGGAATCCGTCCCGTCGCCGCCGATCAGGCTGTCGTCGCCGTCCCCGCCCAGAAGCGTGTCGTTCCCGGCCAGGCCCGACAGCGTGTCATTGCCCGCAAGGCCCGACAGCATGTTGGCTGCCGCGTTCCCGGTCAGCGCGTTGGCCAGCCCGTTGCCCGTGCCGCTGATCGTTGCCGACCCGGCCAGGATCAGATGCTCCTGCTCTGAGCCAAGGGTGCGGGTGACCAGGCTTTGCACCATGTCGATCCCGCCGCCTGCGGCCTCGGTCACGACATCGGTCGCGGCGTCAACGAAATAAAGGTCGTTGCCCGTCCCGCCGGCCATCGTGTCGGCCCCGGCGCCGCCGTCAAGCGTGTCGTCGCCGTCACCGCCCGACAGGCTGTTCGCCCCACTGTTGCCGGTCATGCGGTTCGCCAGCGTGTTGCCGGTCGCGTTGATCGCGGCACTGCCAGTCAGGACCAGATCTTCCTGCTCGGCCCCGAGCGTCCGAGTGACCGAGCTTTGCACCGTATCGCGGCCACCCCCTGCGGCTTCGGTCACGACATCGGTCGCGGCATCGACGATGTAGAAATCGTTGCCGGCCCCGCCGACCAGCGTGTCGTTCCCGGTGCCTCCGTCCAGCGTATCGTCGCCGTCCCCGCCCAGAAGCGAATCGTTTCCGGCCAGCCCGGTCAGGCTGTCATCGCCCGACAGACCCGACAGCGTGTTGGCTGCCGTATTACCGGTCAGGACGTTCGCGCCCGAGTTGCCGGTGCCGTTGATCGCCGTGGTCCCGTTCAGGGTCAGCCGCTCGACCTCGGCCGACAGGGTGTAGGTGACGGAACTTGAGACCACATCGTTGCCACCGCCGGCGACCTCGGTGATCACATCGCCCGCCGCATCGACGACATAGCTGTCGTCGCCCAGCCCGCCGACCAGGCTATCGTTGCCTGCGCCGCCATCCAGCGTGTCGTTGCCTGCCCCGCCGTCCAGCGTGTCGGCCCCGGCAAGGCCCGACAAAAGGTTCGCTGCCGCGTTACCAGTCAGCGTGTTGGCCAGCGTGTTGCCCGTCCCGTTGATCGCAGAGGACCCGGTCAGGACCAGCCCCTCGACCTCGGCACCCAGGGTCAGGGTAACGCTGGCAAGGATCGTGTCACTGCCGCTCGCTGCCGCCTCGATGACCACATCCGTGGCCGCATCGACGACATAGGTGTCGTTGCCCGCGCCCCCGGTCATCGAATCGCTGCCGCTGCCGCCGTCCAGCCGGTCGTCGCCATCGCCGCCAGCCAATGTGTCGTTGCCTGCCCCCCCGGCCAGAGTGTCGTTGCCCGTAAGTCCCGACAGGCTGTTCGCCGCGCTGTTCCCGGTCAGCGCATTTGACAGACCGTTCCCGGTGCCGTTGATCGCTGCTGTGCCGATCAGCGTTAAGTTCTCGACCTCGGTCCCAAGCGTTAGGGTCACGGCGGTCTGCACCGTGTCGGTGCCGCCGCCCGCAATCTCGGTGACAACATCGGTCGCCACGTCCACGACATAAGTGTCGTTGCCGGCGCCCCCCAACATCGTGTCGGTGCCGGTGCCGCCGTCCAGCGTGTCGGCCCCCTCACCACCCGATAGCGTATCGTTCCCGGCCAACCCCGCCAGAAGGTTCGCGCCAGCGTTCCCGGTCAGGACGTTACCGACCGCGTTGCCCGTGCCGCCGATTCCCGCCGTGCCCAGAAGCGTGAGGTTCTCAAGCTCGGCCCCCAGCGTCAGCGTCACCAGCGTTTCAACCGTGTCAGTCCCGCCCGCAGCGGCTTCGGTGATCACATCGGCGGTGCTGTCGACGACATAGGTGTCGTCCCCCGCCCCCCCGGTCAGCGCATCGGTCCCGGTCCCGCCGTCTAGCGTGTCGTGGCCGTCGCCACCGAGAAGCGTGTCGTTCCCGCCCAGGCCCGACAGGCTGTCGTTGCCTTGAAGACCCGTCAGCGAGTTCGCCGCCCCGTTCCCCGTCAGCGAGTTCGCCGCGGCATTTCCGGTCCCGTTTACAGCGGCAGGGCCGGTCAGGACCAGATTCTCCAGTTCCGCCGCCAGCGTGGTCGTGAGCGCGGTCTGCACCGTGTCGATTCCGCCGCCCGCAAGTTCGGTAATCGTGTCGGGGGTCGCGTCGATGACATAGGTGTCGTTGCCTGCGCCCCCGACTAGGGCATCTGTGCCTAGGCCGCCGTCCAGTGTATCATCGCCGTCGCCGCCAAGCAGCGTGTCGGCCCCATCACCGCCCAGAAGCAGGTCGTTGCCCAGAAGCCCCGACAGCGTGTTTGAGCCCGCGTTCCCGGTCAGGGTGTTGCCCAGCGCGTTGCCAGTGCCGCTGATCGTATCGCTGCCGGACAGGACTAGCGCCTCGACCTCGGCCGAAAGGGTCAGGGTCACGCTGGTCTCGACCGTGTCGGTGCCGCCACCCGCCGCCTCGACCACCACGTCCGAGGCGCTGTCGACAACATAGCGGTCATCCCCCGCCCCGCCAGTCAGCTGATCCGCTCCGACGCCACCATCCAGCGTGTCGTTCCCTGCATCACCAACCAGTCGGTCGTTGCCGCCAAGGCCGGTCAGAACGTTGGCGCCAGCGTTTCCGGTCAGAGTGTTGGCCAGCGCATTGCCAGTGCCATTGATGGCAGCCGTTCCAAGCAGGGTCAGATGCTCGACTTCCGTGCCAAGCGTCAGCGTCACCGAGCTTTGGACGGTGTCGACACCGCCACCTGCCACTTCGACGATCACATCCGCCACGCTATCGACAACATAGATGTCGTTGCCCGCGCCCCCGGTCAGCGAATCCGTGCCAGTCCCACCATCGAGGCTGTCGTTCCCATCGCCGCCGTTCAGCGTGTCGGCACCGCCCAGACCAAGCAGAGTGTCGTCGCCAGCCAAGCCGGACATGTTGTCGATTCCGCTGGTGCCTTGAAGGTAGTCATTTGCGGTTGATCCCGTGAAGAGGCGCTGATTGATGAACGTGCTGTTCCACACCGTCCCGTCGTCAAAGCGGATTTCTTCGATCCGGTCGAAGCCGCCGCCTTTCCGCAGGCCGTGCTGCGGTTCCGCAATGATCGCGCTGCCGCGCAAGTGGGCCTCGACACGCTGAGCGATGCCGACTGGGTGGCGCATTTCGGCCGCTTTGCGCCGCTGCCCGGCAGCCTGAGCAGGCCCCTGGCGCTGCGGTATCATGGCCATCAGTTTCGCACCTATAATGCCGATCTTGGTGATGGCCGCGGTTTTCTGTTTGCCCAGGCGCGCGATGCCGCTGGCCGGCTCATGGATCTGGGCACCAAAGGCAGCGGCACCACGCCCTACAGCCGGGCCGGTGACGGCCGGCTGACGCTGAAAGGGGCAGTGCGCGAAATCCTGGCCACCGAAATGCTGGAAGCGTTGGGGGTGAACACCAGCCGGACCTTCAGCGTCATCGAAACCGGCGAAAAACTGATGCGCGGCGATGAGCCGTCGCCGACGCGCTCGGCGGTGCTGGTGCGCCTCAATCACAGCCATGTCCGCTATGGCAGTTTCCAGCGCCAGGCCTTCCAGCCAGAACCGCGAGGGGCTGACAAAGCTGGTCGATTAGTTGCCTCACCCACCTCGCCCCTGAAGCCACTGGCCCCACCCCGGCTGGCCGGCCGCCTGATCGATCATGCCGTGCAGGGCGCGGCACGCATGGCCGCGAAGTTCATGGCCGCCGGCTTCGTGCACGGCGTGCTCAACACCGACAATATCAACATCACCGGCGAAAGCTTCGACTATGGCCCGTGGCGCTTTGCGCCGGCGTGGGATGCCGGCTTCACCGCCGCCTATTTCGATCATCACGGCCTCTACAGTTATGGCCGCCAGGCGAGGCGCTGCAGTGGAACGTGTATCAACTGGCCGGCGCGCTGCGCACCGATCAATTTCTGATTGAACAAGAGCGCATCGAGCAGGATCGCCTAGTGATGATCGACCTGGACAGCTTCTGTTGGGCCAACCGGCGCGCGATGTGGGCAACTGGCTGGCCTATTTGCACTGGAAAGCCCTGCGCCAGCCCCAGCACGCCACCCTGATTGCGCAAGCCGAATCGGTCTTTTTGGCTGGCTACCGGGCGCAGCGGCGCTGGCCTTGATCCCGATTGGCTGGCTTTCTATCAGGTGCTATCCATGCTAAAAATTGTTGGTCGCCGTTTCCAAAAGTCTCACCTGGCCAGGAGTGGCCGCTGCTCCCGCACTTGTTTGAGGTTATGCAGAGGATAACGAACGGGTTTTACGTGCAGTGAACTATCTGGAAAGGAGCCCCGCAATGCAACGTTTACTGACCGGTATCGCCATCGGCGTCGTGATGACCGCCACAGTCCTGCTGGCCGTCACCGTAGTGGCTCAAGACGCAAGTCCGCTGGCTTTGAGCGCTCCCTTGCTGGTCGATTGTACGCCAAACGGTACCCGTGTTGGCTGATTGTGGGTGGTTGACCGTTTGGACAACGACACCACGGTCAACGCCACTGTCCCTTTTGACGTTAGAAGTTGCCCTGCAGATCGCCGTCTCCGGCGTGATCAGCCAATCTGCGCAGGTGGCCCGGAGCCAACCGGTGGTGGTCGTCACCGCACCGACATCTCGACCGGCGCGACGACCTCCCATGCCGGATCCTCTCCCACCCACCGCGCGAAGCGTGCGGCGAGATCGCAGTGGTGACGAAGCCGAGCCGCTTGGCCTCGGCGGAGGGGCGCCACTTGCCCCAGTCGTGCTGCTGCTTGTCGATCAGCAGGCGCCGGATGGTGATGTTGAGGAAGCCCGGGAGCTTCGCGGGGTCCGAGCACTCGCGCAGCTTGCGGTAGTCGTCGGCGAGGAGCTTGAGCTTGACGTCCGAGAGAAAGTCCTCGACATCCTCGGGACGCAGATGGGCCCCCCGTGCCGCGTGGCGGGCGATCCGCTCGATGAGCGGGAGGTGCGCCAGGAACAGAGCCTCGTACGAGGTCAGGGGTGAGCCTCCCTCAGAGCGTTGCCCACGCCGCGGCACCGGCGCCATGGAAGTCTTCTGCCATG
>JAAUPC010000258.1 GCA_012036325.1 Paracoccaceae bacterium | reverse complement strand
CGCTGGGGCGTGGTGGGGGTGGCGCTGATCGCCTCACCCGGTGCCGGGGGGGTGGTGAGCCTTGGCTGGCTGATGGTGGCGATGGTCGGGCCGCTGTTCTATGCCATCGAGGCGACCTATGTGGCGCGGGGCGGCACGGGCAGCATGGACGCGGTGCAGGCGATGTTTGGCGTGTCGGTTGTGGGCACGGTCATGGCCGCGCCGATTGCGCTGGGAACGGGGCAATGGGTGGATCCGTTCCCGATGGGGCAGGCGGAATGGGCGTTGGTCGCCTCCTCGGCAGTGCATGCCGTGGTATACGCAAGCTATGTCTGGCTGGCGTCGAAGGCGGGGTCTGTCTTTGCGTCACAAACCGCCTATCTGGTAACCGGGTCGGGCGTTCTTTGGGCGATGGTCCTCTTGGGTGAGCGGTTCCAGCCCATCGTCTGGGTGGCGCTTGTGGTGATGCTGGCCGGTGTGGCATTGGTGCAGCCGCGCGTGAAGGCGCAGGCGGGCTGACAGGCGGAGGGCGGATGTTCGGACTGGCAATCCCTGTCGAGGCGCAGCCTTTTGTCGCCCTGGCGATCCTGGTCGTCATGTTCGTCCTCTTTGTGGTGGAGCGGACCCCGGTTGAGGTGACGGCCATCGGCGGGGCAGCGGCGATGCTGGTGCTGGGGATCCTGCCGATCAAGGAAGCAACCTCGGTCCTGTCGAACCCGGCGCCCTGGACGATTGCGCTGTTGTTTCTGGTGATGGGCGGGCTGGTGCGGACCGGGGCGATCGAGATGGTCATTGCCGCCGCAGAGCGCCATGTCGGCAACCGCCCGAAGACCACGATTGCGGTCTTGTTCGGGGGGGTGGGCGTTGCCTCGGCCTTCATGAACAACACGCCCTTGGTCGCGGTGATGATCCCGGTTGTGATCCAGCTGGCGATGAAGATCGGGACGGCGCCATCGAAGCTGTTGATCCCGCTGAGTTACATGACCGTCTTGGGGGGGATGCTTACGCTGATCGGCACCTCGACCAACCTTTTGGTGGACGGGGTGGCGGTGGCGCAGGGGCTGGAGCATTTCAGCCTGTTCGAGATTGCTCCCTTGGGGATTGCCGTCATGCTTGCCGGGGGCGCGTTTCTGGCGCTGTTCGGCGACCGGCTGTTGCCGGTGCGGCAGTCGATGGGCGTTCTGCTGAACGACCGGCGGAAGATGAAGTTTTTCACCGAGGTCGCGGTGCCCGAGGGCAGCCCGCTGATCGGCCAGCCGGTGCTGAGCGTGGACATCTTCAAGCGCGACGGGGTGCGGGTGATCGACGTGTTGCGCGGGGATGCGTCCTTGCGGCGGGATCTTGGCCCGGTGGCGCTGGCGGCGGGGGACCGGGTGGTCTTGCGCACCGAGATGACGGAACTTCTGGGCCTGCAAGGGCGGACGGATCTGCATCTGGTGGACAAGCTATCTTCGGTCAAAACCGAGACGGTCGAGGTGCTGATCGGCCCCGGCTGCCGGATGGAAGGGCGGTCTTTGGGAGAGCTGCGAATCCGCCGACGCTATGGCGTCTATGTGCTGGCGGTGCATCGGCGGAACCAGAATATTGGGCGGCAGCTGGATGACCTGATCGTGCGGGTGGGTGATACGCTGCTGCTGGAGGGCAGCATCGAGGACATCCAGCGGCTGGCGGCGGATATGGATCTGGTCGACATCAGCCGCCCCAAGGTGGCGGCGTTCCGACGCCCGAAGGCACCGATTGCGATTGCCGCTTTGGGGCTGATCGTCATCCTGTCGGCGCTGGATGTGGCCCCGATACTGCCGCTGGCATTGGTGGCGGTGGCGGTGATCCTGGTGACGCATTGCGTGGACAGTGACGAGGCGTTCAGCTTTGTCGATGGCCGCTTGCTGGCGATGATCTTTGCCATGCTGGCGGTGGGTGAGGGGCTGGAGCAATCGGGCGCGGTGGAGCTGATCGTGGGCGCGGTGGCCCCTTGGCTGGAAGGTCTGGGGCCGTTCCTGCTGATCCTTGCGGTCTATGCGATGGGTCTGATCCTGACCGAGTTTCTGTCAAATAACGCGGTGGCGGTGATCTATACGCCCATCGCCATTGAACTGGCGGAAAAGCTGGGCCATGACCCGCGGCCTTTCGTGGTGGCGGTGATGTTTTCGGCCACGCTCGCCTTTGCGACACCGGTGGGCTACCAGACCAACATGATGGTTTACGGGCCGGGGGGGTACAAATTCTCGGACTTTACCAAGGTGGGTTTGCCGCTGAACATCATCGTGATGCTGGTTTCGGCTTTGCTGATCCCGCTGATCTGGCCGCTGTAAGGAGAAACTGAGATGCGGAAGCTTTTGATCCTGATGGCTTTGGCGGGCTGCTCCACGGTGCAGGGCAACCCGCAGCCGCAAGCGGCGCGGTTGTCGGCGGATGTGCTGACGCTGGTGCTGACCGATGGCACGGTCTGCCGCGCCAATTGGGCAGCGGCGGGTGGTGCTGGGCGGCTGGAGCCTTGCGGGCCGGGCTATGGCTATGCGGTGCGGGTGGTGGAGAACCCCAACATCCTGCGCCAACTGTTCACCGGCCTGACCGAAGCGCTTGGGGCCGATGGGGCGGTGCCGCCGATGGCGGAGGTCACGATCACCGACCCCGCGGGCGTGGACCGGGTGTTCGTGTCGCCGCCGCCGGTGGATACAAGCTTCTGAGGCCAGGCCCCCCCACCCCATCCCTCCCCCACAGGGGGGGAGGGAGGCGCATGTTCCAAACGCAGCGGGATGATGCCAGCGACGTGGCGGGGTTGCGGTTGCGCGGTGCGCTGGTGTAGAGGACGCCAGCACCGCAAATGACCGGAGACAGGGCTTATGGCAGGCCATTCGAAATGGGCGAACATCCAGCATCGCAAGGGCAAGCAGGACAAGCTGCGCTCAAAGATGTTTTCGAAGCTCGCGAAGGAAATCACCGTTGCGGCCAAGATGGGCATGCCCGACCCTGACATGAACCCGCGTCTGCGGCTGGCGGTGAAGGCTGCGAAGGCTGTGTCGATGCCGAAGGACGTGATCGACCGGGCGATCAAGAAATCGCAGATGGGCGACAGCGCGGACTATACGGAAATCCGCTACGAGGGGTATGGCGTCAACGGCATCGCTATCATCGTCGAGACGATGACTGACAACGTGAACCGGACGGCGTCGAACGTGCGGTCCTATTTCTCCAAGGCTGGGGGCAACCTGGGCACCACGGGGTCGGTCAGCCACAGCTTTGACCGGATGGGCGAGATTTCATATCCGGCCAGCGTGGGGTCAGCCGATGATGTGATGATGGCGGCGCTTGAAGCCGGGGCCGATGATGTGGACTCCGATGAGGACGGCCACTGGATCTATTGCCAGGTCGAGGCCTTGTCCGAAGTGTCGGACGCGCTGGAAAAGGCGCTGGGGGAATCGACGGAATCGAAGCTGGTCTGGAAGCCGCAGACCCGGACCGAGGTGGATCTGGACACCGCGCAAAAGCTGCTGCGGTTGATCGATCTTCTGGAAGAAGATGACGATGTGCAGACCGTGACGCACAACTTTGACATCCCCGAGGATGTGGCCGCGCAGCTGGAGTGACGGCCCTTAACCGGGCGGCACCAGCACAGCCCCGGCGGCCCTGCGGATCGCCTGGGTGAGGGGGGCGAGTGCCGGAGCGGCAAGGCGGGTGAACTGCCAGTGCAGCGCCACGTCGAGGGGCGTGTCTGCGACAAGTTCGACCAGCCTGCCCGTGGCGAGATGGTCCTTGACCAGGGGCTCGGGGTTGAGGCTCCAGCCAAGGCCGGTGAGGCAAGCCTCAACAAAGGCCTGGGATGAGGCCATGCGGTGGCTTGGGAAGCTGGCGCGGGTCTTTGCGCCGGTCTGACGAGTGACCCAGCGGTCTTGCAGGCGGTCCTTGTCGGAAAAGGTCAGCGCGGGGGCGCGGGTCAGCGCCTTTGGCGTGACGCCGGTCGGGAACCATTCCTTCAGGTAGGCTGGTGAGGCGGTGGCGCGGTAGCGCAAGCTGCCGAGGGGGATCGTGTCGCAGCCCTGCAAGGGGCCCGGGTGGGCGGTGATGGCGGCCATCACCTCTCCCCTTCGCAGCCAGTCCTGGCTGACGTCCTGATCGTCGATCACGAGATCAAAGAGAAAGCCTGGCGTTGCGGCGAGGGCCGGGATCACCCAGGTGGCAAGGCTGTCGGCATTGATGGCGATGCGCAGGGTGGCGGGACCGGGAGAGAGCGAGGGCAGGTCGGCGGCGAGGGTGGAGTGCAGCAAGGCCACCTCATCATGGTGGCGGATCAGGCGCAGGCCAGAGGGGGTGGCGCTGCACGGCTGGCCGCGCCGGATGAGGAGGATGCCGGTCCTGTCCTCAAGCGCCTTGATGCGTTGGCTGATGGCTGAGGGGGTCACATGCAGTTCCGCCGCCGCAAGGTCAAAGGACCCGCGGCGATGGACGGCGGCAAGGGCGGCAAGCTGGGCGAGGTCTAGCATTAGCGTGGCTAATCCATGCGCTGGAAGGTTAACTCGACTGTGGCAGGGCGGGGCCGTAGGTCAAGGGGGAAGCGGCGCGCGTGTGGCTGGCGTGGAAGCCTCCGGCGGGGATATTTTTGCAGAAAGAAAGCTGCGTGTGCGGCTTTGGGGGGGGGCGATGGCGGAACGTGATCTGGCGCGGTTGTTGCGGGGGATGGAGCCGGAGTTGCATGACCTGCCCTATGGCTTTGGGCTTTGGACGGGGGCGGCGCTGCCGTTCGCGCCCTTTGCGACGGTGGCGGAAGTGGAGGGGCTGACGGTGGTGGCCCCTTTGGCGGGGATCGAGGCGGCGGGCATGTCCTCAGACCCCTGGGCGCGGATCAGCCTGACGATCCATAGTGACCTTGTGGCGGTGGGGCTGACGGCGGCCATAGCGGGGGCGTTGGGGGCGATCGGGATCAGCTGCAACGTGATTGCGGGGCTCTACCATGACCATCTGTTTGTGCCGTGGGAGCGCAGGCAGGATGCGCTGACGGCTTTGCAGGCGCTGTCGGATGCTTGAAGCGGTTGTGCAGGGTTATCTGGTGGCGATCAGCCTGATCCTGGCGATCGGGGCGCAGAATGCCTTCGTGCTGCGGCAGGGGTTGCGGCGCGAGCATGTGGCGGCGGTGGTGGCGGTCGAGCCCAGCAGGTCAGTGAGGGCGTCGATCTTCTGGTTGAGCGCCGCGACGATGGCCGTGCCAAAATCGCCAGCGCCATAGGCCAGCTTGGTGTCCTTGAAGTTCAGGCTGCCGCCAACGTCCAGACGCGCGAGGCCGGCTTTGACGAGCGCCTGCTCCAGCGGCAGACCGTGGGCGCGCGCCTCCTCGATGTAGTCGCTGAGCACAATGATGTGGCTGACCATGACGCCGGCCAGACTGACGATGCCCAGCAGCGCCATGAAACCGAGCGGCGAGCCGGTGATCCACAACCCGAGCAACGCACCGATCAGTCCGAGCGGCACGGTCAGCATCACGACCACCGACTTCACGACCGAGCTGAACTGGAGCACCATCGTGAGACAGATCAGCGCGAGCGACACCAGCATCAC
>JAAUPC010000257.1 GCA_012036325.1 Paracoccaceae bacterium | reverse complement strand
AGCAGCCGCCAGCGGCCAGATACAGGTCAAGATCAGCGCGAAAACTGTCGCGCGCGCGCAGACTTGCATGCATCCCTCCCGTTCGGACCGCCTTGGCGGTTCCGTTTTGGATTTCTTACGTCTCTACACATTCAAAAAATAAAATACAGTGATATATGCAAAAGCATGGTATATCGCCCGACTGTTCGTCAAGCGCTACGATTGTCGACATCTCCGGGGAGGAGACCACAGAATGAACCCGACATCGCGTCATCCTGCGCGCCGTCACGTTATGTCCATGGGCGCCGCGGTTGCGCTGGCTGTCTGGCTGAAGCCCAGCATGCTGCTGGCGGACGAGGCCCACGCCACCGGGATATTCGGGAAAACGGCCGCGGCCTTACCGAGGGCCTGCAAGATCCCTGCCTCATCGCCTTCGCACACTTGCGGCAAGGCGCTGGGCGTGGCCGGCAACCGCGTCGATCAGGCGCTGGAAGACAGCGTTGGCATGGAGGCGAAACGCGTCACTTTCCGGCCCGTCGAACAGAAGCGCCGAGATCGGGCAGGTATTCGCAGCCTCGGACAGCTGAAACAGCTTCGCCAGCTTCATGCAGTAATGCGTCATCCCCTCGCCGTAGCTGGGGGCGGGCAGAAAGGCATCATCGATAATCCGCACCAGGAAAGCAGCCGTCCAGTCCGCCGCCGCGAGTGCCAGCCCCGCCTTGCCATCCGGGAAATGGTGGTAGAGCGAGCCCTTCGGCACCCCCGCCTCGGCCAAGATCTCGGCCAGACCGGTGGCGTGATAGCCCTTCCGGCGAAAAAGCGTGGCAGCCGTGGTGACCAGCCGGTCACGGGTGGGGGTATCATCCTGCATGGGCCCAGACTATCCGGTGCCGGGCGCGACGGAAAGACTAGACCGATTGGTCTAATCCATGGTATTGGACCGATCAGTCTAGTCGGAGGACTGAGGATGGTGGCCATGCAGCAGATGGGCGCAGACAGAGCGGTGACGATCTTGGCAGATGGCGCAAAGCTGGCCGGGCGGTTGACCCTGCCACTGGGCGCGGTTCGGGCGGCGGTGGTCCTGCACCCGGCCACGGGAACCCCCGCCGGGTTTTACCGCGGCTTTGCCAGCTGGCTTGCGACTGAGCGCGATTGCGCGGTCCTGACCTATGATTACCGCGACTTCGGGGCCTCGGCCACGGGGCCGATTCGCCAGTCCTACGCCACGATGATCGACTGGGGCCTGCGCGATCAGGCGGCAGCGCTGGCGACTTTGGGAAAGCTGGTGCCAGGCGTGCCGCGCTGGGTGATCGGCCATTCGCTGGGCGGGCTGTGGCTGGGCTTCCATTCTGCGATGGCGGGGGTAGAGCGGGCGGTAACTGTGGGGTCTGGCCTGATCCATGTCAGCGACCACCCCTTTGCCTACCGGATGCAGGCGCGGACCTTCTGGCACGGGCCGATGCCGTGGCTTGCCGGGGCGATGGGCTATCTGCCGGGGGCAATGCTTGGCATAGGGCCTGATCTGCCGCTGGAGGTTTACCGGGACTGGCGGCGCTGGTGCCTAACGCGGGGTTCCACATGTCAGACATCGGCCGCCGCTTGCCCCTGCCTGATCCGGCGCTGGTGACGGTCAACATGCGGCTTGTCGCCATCGCGGATGACCCGATGGTGCCAGCCCCGGCGGTCTGGCGGCTGATGGGCCTTTATCCGCAGGCGACCACGCGGCAACTGGTTCTGCGGCCCGCTGAGTTTGGCCTGAAGCGGATCGGGCACCTTGGGCCGTTTCATCGCAGCAATTCCGTGGTCTGGCCCGCGCTTGTGGACTAGTCTTGCCCCAAATGGGGGGATTGCGATGACGCGAATAGTCCGGATCGACTGGCCTGACAACGGCTCACCCGACCTGCCGCCACCTTTTGGCCTGATGGAATGTGAAACGCGGCTGCGCGCCTTGCGGAGTGGGGCGGCGGCGCAGGGATATGACGTGATCGTGGTCTATGGCGACCGTGAGCACGCAGCCAACCTGCAGTGGCTGACCGGGTTCGACCCCCGCTTTGAAGAGGCGGTGCTGGTGGTGACCCCCGGCGATGCCCTTCTCCTCGCAGGGAATGAATGTCTGGCCTACACCGCCATCTCGCCGCTCGTGCAGGCGGGGGTGGTGCGGGTGGGGCATTGCTCCAGCCTCTCCCTCCCCAGCCAGCCCCGCGGCGGGCGGCGGCTGGTGGATTGGCTGGCAGACATGCTGGCCTTGGATGACCGGGTGGGGACGGTGGGCTGGAAATGGTTCGGCCCGGATGAGGTGGACGATCCCGCCACAGCGCTGGATATCCCGGTGTTCCTGGCTGACCCTCTGCGCAAGCTGGCCGGGCGGGTGGAGAATGCGACCGACCTGATGATGCACCCTGCCCATGGTCTGCGGTCCCGGGTGGACGCGGCCGAGATTGCGCGGCTGGAGTTTGCCAACCACATGGCCGCCGCCGCGCTGAAGCGGATGGCCTTTGCCCTGCGGGAGGGGATGACCGACTTTCAGGCCTATGAGGCGGCGCGAGTGGGGGGCCTGCCCCTGGGCTGCCATTCCACCTTTGCCATCGGCGATGCGCCCGGCCTTTGCGGGCCGTCGGGCAAGCATCTGACCTTGGGCCAGCCGGTGGGGTTCAACATCTGCCACTGGGGGGCCAATATCTGCCGGGCGGGGTGGCTGGCGCGGTCGGCGGCGGACTTGCCGGTCGCGGCGCAGGATTATGTCGAGGCCTTCGTCGCCCCCTACGTCCAGGCCATGTCGGACTGGTGTTCGATGATGCGGCCCGGCGTGTCGGGGGGGTATGTCTGGACCCACATGATGGCGGCGCTGCCGGTGGAGCGGTTCGGGGTGACGCTGAACCCCGGGCATCTGATCGGGGTGGATGAATGGGTGTCCTCACCCATTCGCGAGGGGTCGACCGATGCGCTGGCCAGCGGGATGGCGATGCAGATGGATGTGATCCCCGGCCACCCGGTCTATGGGTCGACCCGGATGGAGGATGGTTATGTCATCGCCGACGCCAACTTGCGGGCGGACCTGGCCCAGCGCTTTCCGAACGTCGCCCGCCGCTGTGAGGCGCGGGGGAGGTTCCTGCGCGAGGTGATCGGGATGGACCTGCCGGATTGCCTGCTGCCCTTGGCCGACACCTGCGGGATCGTGGCACCGTTCCTGCTGGACCCCGCGCAGGTGGTGATCTGCTGACTTGACGGGTGACCAGCGTGGACAGTTTTCGAAGGCTAGTCTTTTCAAAAGGTTACATTTTCGGATTCATGGACGATTAACCCAGTTCCCGGCGGCAATGCCCTGTGCGGCTTTCGTGGTTTCCGGTGCGCAGGCCCGGGCCGACCCATTTTTCGTCAAGCCGCGCTGCCGGTGGCTGAGTGGACCGGAAGACCAGAGGTCGATCTTACGGTACCGCGACCGCCGCCCCGTTCCAGGAGGTGGTCAGATCACTCCGGCCATGCGGGCGCCGGTCAGAAGGTCGGGCGCAAGGTGGTGGGCCCAGCGGCCCTGGCTTGGCACCACATCGGGGACCTGCACGACGATACATCCTGCGCGGTAGGCGGCTTCGGCCCCGGTTTCACTGTCTTCGAACACCAGACAGCGCCCCGGCGCCACGCCGAACAACGACGCGGCCAACAGGTAGGGATCGGGGGCGGGCTTTGGTGCGCTGACATCGTCCAGTGTGACCACATGGGAGAAGGCCTTCTCCAGCCCGACAAGACCCAGCTTGCGATGCGCGCTGGCCCGTCCGGATGAGGTGACGATGGCCATCGGATGACGCACCGCTGCCAAAAGCGCGGTTACCCCGGCCTTCAGGTCAAGCCCGCGGTTCAGACCGGCGTCAAAACCAAGGCGCCACATCTGGTCAATCCCGACAAGGTCCGCATCCGGCAGGGCGGCGCTGATCACCTGGCGCGAGCTGGGTTCATCCTTGCCGACAAGCCCATGCATGAAGGCCTCATCCACCGGATGGCCATGCGCTGCAAAAGCGGCCAGACCGGCGGCCAGCGCGATGCTTTCGGTGTCGATCAGGGTGCCGTCAAGGTCAAACAGCAAGGCGTCATACATGGAAGGCTCCGATCGGCGGGGGTCTTGGCCGCCTTCTAGCCGATCACAGATGCAGCCGGTAGTGCTGGAAGCCGTCCTCGTCGGAGCCAAGCGGCAGCGGGCGGAACGCGGCAATGTCCGGCAGATGCGCCTCGGCCCCGACGCCCGAGGTCACGCGGACCGAGGTGCCGGGCATTGGCAGGAAATGCCAGTTGCGTTGCGGCGGTGCGCCTACCACGCCTTCACGCCGGATGTAATTGGCAAGAACGGTCTGGGTCAGGGCGCCATCGGCCAGGACGACCACGGGCTTGCGGTCACCTGGTGCCGAGGCGGCGCGGCTGGCGCGGTGGTTGTTGGTCACCAGAAGCAGCCGTTCGTCGGGGTCAAGCCGCTGTCCGTTGCGGGTGAGGCCGACGATGCGCTGCGCCTTGGGGTTCACCAGCCGACCTTCGGGATCAAACCGTGCCGGCTGGCTGAGGTCGATGGCATAGGACAGGCCGGGGATCGTCTCGAAGGTGAAGGAGGGCACCGCCACGTCCATGCAGGTCGGCATGAAGGCCTTGTCCAGCAGCACCTCGCCATCGGGGCGCTTTTCGATGATGCGGGCGATGGGGATCACCAGACGGTCGGACAGGTCGTCGACCTTGAGCTTCTCGAACTGCCGGCTGATGGCCACCAGCGCATTGCGCAGGTTCTTGGTCTTCAGCATGCCCACCAGCATGTAGCCGCTGCGCACCACGCTGTCGCCATAGAGCAGCGTGCCGTAGACCCAGCCGCGCTCGATGGCGTCAGCAATGTTCTCGGCAATGCCGCTGATGCTGGTGGCACCGCGCGGCAGGCGGTCGAGCGCCGCCGTGAGGTCCTTGGCCAGCGCCGACATGTCGAGCTGCGTGTGCTTGATGACGCGGTGCCAGTCGCTGTCTTGCGACTGCAGCAGCTGCGCCAGGAAGTGCTCAAGCTCCACATAGGGGTTGCCGCGCAGCTTGCAGAAGACAGTGGCGCCCTCCACGGCCTTGTAGGTGGGCTGGTTCAGCTTGCCGAACAGCGTGACGCGGTTGATCTCTGCCATGTTGCTTCTTCCTTCTTTGCGGTGTCTGACGGGTTCAGTTCTGGCGGTAAGGGGGCGAAAACTCAGTGGGTGGCCAGGTTGGGCACCAGGTTCAAGGCGGGCGCCGAGCCATCTCGCGGCGCACCCAACCAGGTGGTCCAGCCCAGGCGGCCCTGCCGCCCCAGGCGGCAAGGCGGGCGTTCTTCAGGCTTCAGGGTGAGGCGCATGTCCCAGCCGAACTCGAGGCCCACGTACTGAAGTACGAGCGCGCGCAGCGCGGGCAAGGACGTGCCCACGGGCAGCAGGGCCTCGAAAGCCTGCAGCGACACCGGCCCGATGTGGATGCGGAAGTGGTGCTGGCGGTCGAACACCGAAGCACCCAGCACCGCGCTGACACCCAGCTGCGAGGTGGACATGCGGCGTGAAGCCGCGCGGCGG
>JAAUPC010000256.1 GCA_012036325.1 Paracoccaceae bacterium | reverse complement strand
GGTTACCGGGCCGGTGGGGGCGAGGCGTGTGGCCTCGGGGCGCAGGGACGCCCATTGCTCGGGGTCCGCCAAGCGCGCGGGGTCAGGGCGGGGGGGCAGGACGTTGGAAGAACCGACAAAAATCGGCGACGAAGCGGGTGGCGGGGCGGTCATAGATATCCTGGGGCGTGCCGATCTGGGCAATTTTGCCGTCGTTGAAGACCGCAAGGTGGTCGGCCATCGACAGCGCCTCATGCTGGTCATGGGTGACGAAGACGAAGGTCAGGCCCAGGCGGTGCTGGAGGGCCTTGAGTTCATCCTGCATCGCTTCACGCAGTTTCAGATCCAGCGCGCCGAGAGGTTCGTCAAGGAGGAGAACACGGGGTTCGTTCACCAGCGCGCGGGCCAGGGCCACGCGCTGGCGCTGGCCACCCGACAATTGCGCGGGTTTGCGGTCGCCGTAGTCGGCGAGTTTGACGAGGGCCAGCATTTCCTCGGCACCGGCGTAGCGGGCGGCGCGGGCCATGCCCTTGACCATCAACCCATAAGCCACGTTGTCGCGCACGTTGAGGTGCGGGAAAAGGGCGTAGTCCTGAAAGACGGTGTTCACATTTCGAAGGTGCGGCGGAGTGTTCGACACGTCCTGCCCGAAGATGCGAATCTGCCCGGAACTGGGTTTCTCGAACCCCGAGATCAGGCGCAGGCAGGTGGTCTTGCCCGAGCCTGAGGGGCCGAGCATGGCGAAGAACGACCCTTCGGCGATGGTCAACTCAACGCCGTCGACGGCCCTGACGGTGCCGAAGTGGCGAGAGACGTTCTGGAACTCTACAGCTGCGGTCATGAGGTTTCCGAAGGCCGCGCAATCATGGCGCACCATCCATCAGTGGCACGGGGAAAGTAGGGTGGGCGATCCGCCCACCCTACGCTCAGATCAGCGACCGCCGATCACGCCGATGTAGTCACTGACCCAGCGGTAATAGGGCACGCAAGCCCCTTCGCCCTGGCTGCAGTTCGACACCGGGGTGGTCCAGAAGCGGATCTTCTCGAAATCATCCATGCCGTTGGCGGCACATGTTTCGGCGGTGGACATGCCGCGACCGTCGGTGCAGGCCGCAGGAACGGCCGGGTTCGCGCCGAACCAGACCGCAAGGTCGGCCTGCAGGTTCGATGACAGCGAATGTTCCATCCACATGTAGGCGCAGTTCGGGTTCGCGGCATCGACATGCATCATCGTCGTATCCGCCCAGCCGGTGGCGCCTTCCTGCGGGATGACGCTGGCAATCGGCTGGCTGTCCGACTGCAGGAGATTGCGCTGGAACGGCCAGGAACCGGAGGCCACCACGCCTTCGTTCTTGAAGTCGTCAATCTGGATGAAGGCGTCATGCCAATACCGGCTGACGAGGGTGCGCTGGGTGCGCAGCAGGTCAAGGGCGGCCTTGTACTGGTCTTCGCTCAGTTCATAGGGCGAGGTGATGCCAAGTTCCGGCTTGTGGAACATCAGGTATTGCGCGGCATCGGCAATGTGGATCGGGCCATCATAGGCCTGCACGCGGCCCTTGTTCGACTGGCCATCCGGCAGGGTCATCTCTTCAAAGACCACGTTCCACGAGGTTGGCGGTTCCTTGAACACCTCGGTGTTATACATCAACACGTTCGGGCCCCACATGTAGGGCACGCCGTAATGGACGCCGTCGACGGTGTGCCAGGGCGCGGTTTTCAGGCGTTCATCCACGGTGGACCAGGAGGGGATCAGGTCGATGTTGATCGGCTGGACGCGGTCGCCTGCGATGAGGCGAAGCGAGGCGTCGCCCGAAGCGGTAACAAGGTCAAAGCCGCCTTCGTTCATCAGGGCGACCATCTCGTCCGAGGTGTTGGCGGTCTTGACGTTCACCTTGCAGCCCGAGGCGGCCTCAAACTTGGTGACCCAGTCGAATTCGGCCATCGTCTCGCCACGCTCGATATAGCCGGCCCAAGCGACGATGTTCACCTGGCCTTCGCCGGCACCGATTTCGGTGACCTGGGCAAGGACAGGGGTGATGCCAGTCAGCGCGCAAAGTGCCGAGGTGGCCATAAGCTTCATGGATGTCATGTCAGTCTCCCCTTTGGTTGGCCGCGAGGCCGTGCGGCGTGCCGGTGTTCCGGTCATGGGTGTAGGCTATGCGACTTCGCAAGTTTCGCAATTGTAAATTGCGACAGCCGGATGGCGGAAAATGCGAGGCGAATGCGAAAAGCGGGTTGCGGAACGAGGCTTAAGGCCGCTGCAACGCACTGAGTTTTGCCAACAGGCGATGCAGCAGCCGGTCCCGCAAGCGGCCCTTGGGGGAATTGACCGACGGCTCTGCCGCCGTACGCAGCCCTTTGGGGCGGCGCTTCGCGGCACGTTCCTTGGCGCGGATTTCATCAATGGCGCTGCGCATGCGTTTCAGACGCTCAGGATCATGCAGAAACAGGGTTTCGGGCGGCGCGGTCTGCATCCAGTCCGGCACGGGCGCATCGTCGATCTTGCTTGTATCAAGGTTGGCAAACTGTACCTGCCCGGTTTCGACAAGCCAGCGGATGCTGGTGGCCATGCGCAAGGCAGCCTCGGCCACTTCGGGCAGCAGTGTCATGGGACGTTCGGGCGGGTCGTTTCTGTCAAATGTCGTCAGGTGGCGAAGCAGCTTGCTGACCTCTCGGGCCGCTTCGTAAGTTCAGCCAAGCTCGGCCCGCAGCTGCGTCATCAGTACCAGGGCTTCGGCGGATAGGCTGACATTGGATTCGATGCGCGGCAGGTCTTGCGGCGTGACCCAAGGCGCAAGAAAGCGGGTGGCGAAGTCTTCGACGATATCGCCACCGTGCAACGTCTTGCGGTCGAAGGCCAAAATCTCGGGGCGGCGTGAAAACACGGCTTCGGTATGTTCGATCCCGGCCCGAAGGCCTTGGCGGATGGGAAGGCAGACGCCACTTCGGTGCTTGAGCCATTGCTGCAACCGCGAGCGGTAATGGTCAACCGGATGCCGGACATAGATGACAGGGGTAATGTCGGCAGAAAGTGGCGCAAGCGACTTGCTCAGATTCTTCCGGCACTGATCGACATCATGACTGATCAGGTATTTACTGGACAGCACCAGAACATCGGGACGCAAGCGGTCAATCTCGGTCAGGGTCTGGTTCCAGGCGGTTTGGCCGGCCAGAACGGTGCCATCCATCCCGCCGAACCGGTCATGGGTCCAGCGCGGCAGATGCTCTGGGTTGCCAAACTTTGCCAGCAGCAGATGGTGGGCCACCCCGCCGTTGAAGTTTGGGTAAAGCACCCGTGCCGTGCGCAGGTTTTTGGCGGCAGCGCTGAATGACTCCTGCAAGGCGGTGGTTCCGGTCTTGCCTTGCCCCATATGGACGATGATCTTCATGCAGCCCCTTCTTGATGGAAGCCCCAGCCCCTTTGGCCCGGAAGACCGTCAGTTTCTGGTCTGACGTCCGGGATAGGCGCCGTTTTGGAGTGTCCGGCAGGCGACCCTGCAGCGACCAGAAGCCTTGCGCGACTTGCAGGTCGTTGGCAAGAATTTGTCACCCGGGCTCGGCCGCGGTCCAGCGCGCCGTTTTCAGTGCCGTCCACCCGGCCGGAAGGGCAGGGGGCGGTGGGCCGTCGTCTTGCCAGAACTGAAGGCGGATGTGGTCGGGCAGGGTTGGACTGCTGTCGAGGGCGGCGATGGTCCAGACCAGGTGAAAGCCGTCTTCCAAGAAGCCTTCGGCGTAGAAGGTGATCTCTTCGGACTCCAGCGCTTCGGACGGGGCGGGGGGCCAGCCGTCGGCATCGCCCCAGAAGACCAGCGCCTCGATCTCGGGCTGCTTGCGGGCAAGCGCGGCAAGAGGGGCGAGGAAAAGCTCAACCGGGGTTGGATCGGGTTTGCGAGGGGGCACGGGGTTCGGTCCTTCTTGGGGCGGCCTTTGGCAGGGTTCGACGCCTTTGACCGGTGCGACGGCCTAGCGCCGGGTCATGGCGATGCGGATCAGGGCGCGTTCCATCACCGCCATGCCTGGTGCGCGGCTGGCGGAGCGGAGGGTAAGGTCGGTTTCAAGGAGGAGGGCAACGGCGGTTTCCAGAGCGCGGGTGCCCCATTGGCCTGCCTGCCTGCCCATCGCGTCCTTTTGCTTGAAGTTCACGCGGGCCTTCTGGATGCCGACCGATGGCCCGGCGGGATCAGTCGCGGCGGCGTGCAGGATGCGGAAATGGCGCAGGGCGGCGATGCAGATGGTGACGGGCAGGGTGCCTTGGCCTTCCAGGCGGCGAAAGAACGGGCCGATGGCATCGGTGCGCGCCTCAGCGACGGCGGAGATCAGGTCATCAACCTCGGCCTCGATCGTGGCGGGTGCCATGGCGGCGACGTCGGCGGGGGTCAAGGGGCTGGTGTCGCCCCACTTGTAAAGCGCGATCTTTTCCAGCGTCTGGCGGAAGTCGCCAGGGTCCAGCGCGCGGGCAAGGGTGGTGAGGTCGGTCATTGCCTCACGCTCGATGTTCACAAGGCCGGCGTCTGCAGCGCGGCCTCAATCTCTTCCCGGCCCGGGGGTTCGTCATAGAGGCCGATGCAGATGGCGGTGGCGTGCTTTTCAAAGAGGGTCTTCAGCGCGGATTTGCCGGTCAGGTTGCCGGCGGCGACAACGATATGCGCATCGCCCGGCCGCCATTCTTTCAGCGCGGTGGCGATGGTGTCGGCGAGGCCATCCGTCGCATCCTCAAGGAACGCCACCCGCTGGCCGGGGAAAAAGCCCACGGCCTTGATCGCGTCGAGGAGGAGGCTGCCATCCTTGCGCAGATCGCCGCCGGACATGCGGGTCAGGCGCATTTCGCCCTCACCTTCCGGGCCGATCAGGGCGGCAATGGCCTCTTGCCGTTTCAAGGCCACGCGCATGGCGTCTGCCCCGAAGATCAAGAGGCCCGCGCGTCCCGGATCGGGTTTGGCGCAGTAGCGGCTGGCTTCAGCCCCTTTCAGGATCATGGCAGGCTGGCGGAGACCGCGATCAGGCGGGCGGTGATCTGGTCGGCAAGGATGCGCATCAGGCGGAAGGCGGCGTCCTCCTCGGCCGCCAAGCCCGCCACGGTGGAGTCGGTGGCGGAATAGGCGGTGAAGCTTTGCACCCTTCCCCCCGCAAGCCGTGCGCCGGTGGTCTTGTCGGACAAGGTATAGTCGATCACGCCTTTCAGGTTGAAGCGCGTGATCTCATTTTCCGTGGTAATGCCGACGCCGACAGCTTCGGTCGTGATGGTATAGGAAAGGTCGTAGCGGTGGTTTTCCGGCCGACCGAGCCGTTCTTCCAGCCGTTCGACAAGGTCAAAGCCGTTCTTGTCGGTCGGGTCCTGCGCCCGCACCGTGCCAAGAAGGGCCGTCGCCGGGCCGCCGGGGGCATAGGCCGGGGTAAAGCCGCAGGCCGCAAGGGCGATGGGGGCAAAAGGATGCTGCGGCGGGAAAGCGTTGAATGCGGCAAGGTGGCCCCCCCCACCCCATCCTCCCCACGGGGGGGAGGGGGGGCGGCTGAGCTTGGCAAGGTTGCGCGTGACTTTCGGGCAGAAGCGGCCCCCTCCCCCC
>JAAUPC010000255.1 GCA_012036325.1 Paracoccaceae bacterium | reverse complement strand
CGTGAACGGGCTGGACCCGGCGGCGCGGCTGGCGGCGGCGGTGGCGGCGATCAACCGCGATCATGGCAATGCCGATTTCGTCGCCCTTGCCGGGGATCTGGCTGATCTGGGGGAGGTCGCGGCCTATGAAGTGTTGCGCGACACGCTGGCGCCGCTGACCGTGCCGTGCCACATCACGCTGGGCAATCATGACGTACCCGAGGCGTTCCTGTCAGTCTTTGGTGCAGGGCTTTCGGACCCTTCGGCCAAGGTGTCGAAGGTAATCGACGTGGGCGGCTACCGGGTGATCCTTTTGGACACGACCACGCCCGGCACGCATGCCGGGGCGCTGTGTCAGGGCCGCAAGGACTGGCTGGCGGAAAGGCTGGAGGAGGCGCGGGATCGCCCGGTGATCGTGGTCATGCACCACCATGCCAATGTGCTGTCGCTGCCGGTGGACGAGATTCCGCTGGCTGATGGCGCGGGCTTTGCCCAGCTTTTGCAGCGGCATCCCGATGTGCGGATGGTCATTTCGGGCCATGTGCACCTGACCACGTCAGGTGTCTGGCATGGCATCCCGATGACCACACTGGCGGGCAGTCATTATTCGGTCAACGCCCATTTGCCGGGGATGGCGGGGGATCAGTTGCGCCTGGAGGGCCCGGCGCAGATGGCGGTGGTGCTGGCGGATGCGGCCGGGGTGACGGTGCATTTTCAGGATTATCTGAACCGGCATGTGGAGCTTGCGGCGGGTCTTTTCCCCGAGGGTGAGGCCCGACAAAGAAAGGTGCCCGGCGCGCAAAGGCAAGCTTTGCGCGCTAGGTCGATTTATTGAGTAAGCTAATGTTTTTACTGTAAAAAAACTTCACAAAGCCATCAATTCCCTGTCATCCGAACCTGTCATCTGGCCCCCATGCCGCAGGCTGCCTGCGGCCCCCTTTTGACGGAGACAGGGACGATGACATTCAAGCTGGCGACCACTGCCATGGTGCTTCTGGCGACTGCCGGAACCGCCCAGGCCGAGAAGATCAAGTTCGAATACTGGTACGGCCTGACCGGCGATCTTGGCGCTGTCGTGGCCGAGACCTGCAACCGCTTCAACGCAAGCCAGGACCTTTATGAGGCGGTCTGCGTGGGTCAGGACGGCTATGAAAAGGCCGTGCAGAACACCATCGCCGCCTTCCGCGCCGAAAAGCACCCGACGTTGCTGCAGTCCTTTGACGCAGGCACGGCTGACCTGATGCTGTCGGGCGAGTTCTATCCGGTCACCCAGCTGATGGCTGACACGGGCGTGATCGTGGACTGGGCGGACTACTTCCCCGGGATCGCCAACTATTATTCGTCGAAATCGGGTGAGTTTTTCTCGATGCCGTGGAATTCATCCACCCCGGTTTACTATTTCAACAAGGACATGTTCGCCAAGGCCGGGATCACCGAAGCCCCGATCACCTGGGAAGGCCTGGAAGCGGCCCTTGTGAAGGTCAAGGAATCGGGTGCAGCCTGCGGTCTGGCCTATGCGCCGTCGTCCTGGATCGACCTTGAGCAGTTCTCGATGGCCCACAACATCCCCGTCGCCTCGAACAACAATGGCTATGACGGGCTGGACACCGAACTGCTGTTCAACACCACCCTGCATGTCAAGCACATGGAAAACATCCAGCGCTGGCTGGCGGATGGCACTGCCATGCTGCGCACGCAGGCGGCTGGCAAGACCGCGCGTGACAGCTTTGTCGAAGGCGAATGCGCGGTGTTCTTCTCGTCCATCGCGGACCACAACACGATTCACAAGCTGACCCCGACCTTCGCCTGGGACGTGCAGATCATTCCGACCTATGAAGGCGTAGAGCGGACCAACACCGTTGTGGGTGGCGCGTCGCTTTGGGTGCTTTCGGGCAAGACCGATGACGAATACAAGGCCGCAGCCAACTATCTGGCTTTCCTGGCCACCAAGGAAGAGCAGCAGTTCCTGCTGGAAAACTCGGGTTACATCCCGGTGACGAAGTCGACCTATGAGGCGCTGAAGGCCGAGGGGTTTTACGCGGCCGAACCCTATATCAACCGCGACATCGCGATGAAGTCGCTCACCTGGACCGAGCCGACCGAGCTGACCCGTGGCATCCGTCTGGGTGGCATGATCCAGATCCGCGCCGAATGGCTGGCCGAGGTTGAGGCCGCTTTTGCCGGGCAGAAGACCATGCAGGAAGCGCTGGACACCGCTGCTGCGCGCGGCAACGAACTGCTGGCGCGCTTTGCCCAGACCTATGCGGGCAAGTCCTTCCCCTGAAGCACGATTTTTCTGCGAAAAATCGGGCGCGGCGAGGGATTGCCGCGCCTCTTTCCATCCTCGGACATGAGGGCCAGATGCGCCGCGCCTATTTCAAGTTCAGCTGGATTGCCGCAGCCCTGCTGGCACCACAGCTTCTGATCATCTTCGTCTTCTTCTACTGGCCTTCGGCGCAGGCCCTTTACTGGGCCTTCACGCTGGAACAGCCCTGGGGCGGCGGCAATACCTGGGTGGGGTTCGACAATTTCCGCAAGGTGCTATCTGACCCCTATTACTGGGGGTCGGTCCGGGTGTCGGTGATCTATGCGCTGGCGACGACGGTGCTGGCGATGGGGATGGCGCTCACTTTGGCGATCTTCGTGGACCGCCAGCTTGCGGGCTACAAGGCTTACCGCGTGGCGATCATCTGGCCCTATGCGGTGGCGGCCCCGGCAGTGGGGCTGGCGTTCCAGTTCGTCTTCAACCCCGGCGCTGGCATCTTCAGCTACATCAACACCATCGCGCCGGGTTGGTGGGACCTGTCGAAATACCCTTGGCAAGCGGTGACCGCGATTGTCATCGCGGGGGCATGGAAGCAGGTGGCCTACAGCTTTGTGTTCTTCCTGGCCGCGCTGCAATCCATCCCCCGCAGCTTGACCGAGGCTGCCGCGATGGACGGTGCGCGCCCCCTGCGGCGGATGATCGACCTGCAACTGCCACTGCTGACGCCGACCTTCTTCTTCCTGCTGGTGATCAACATCACCGACAGCTTCACCGACAGCTTCGGCATCGTCGATACGCTGACCGGCGGCGGGCCGTTCCGGGCGACCGACCTCATGGTCTACAAGATCTACGCTGACGGGTTCCGGGGGTTCGACTACTCCGGCGCTGCGGCCCAATCCATCATCCTGATGCTTCTCGTCATGGCGCTGACCTTCGTGCAGTTCCGCTATGTCGAGCGGCGCGTGCATTACACCTGAGGGGCCGCCATGATTGAACGCACGCCGCTGTTGAACATCGCGACCCATATCATCCTGATCTTTGGGCTGGTCATCATCCTGGTGCCGATCTGGCTGGCCTTCGTCGGCGCGACCCTGACCTTGCAGGAGGTGAACTCGGCCCCCGTCGAATTCTGGCCCGGCGACCAGCTTTTGGTGAACCTGCGCGAGGCTTGGGCTTTGTCGGACTTCGGGCAGAAGTTCCTAAACACCCTCATCGTCGCGACCGGGGTGGTCATCGGAAAGATCACGCTAGCCTGCATCACGGCCTTTGCCCTTGTGTTCTTCAACTTCCGCGGCCGTATGTTGATCTTCTGGATGATCTTCATCACCCTGATGTTGCCACTGGAGGTCCGGATCGTCCCGACCTATGCGGTCGCCGCCAATGCGCTGACGCCGTTCCAGACGATCATGGACTGGACGGGGATCAGCTGGCTGATCAACGCGGTCTCGGGGATTGAAGTGGCGCTGGAGTGGAACCTGCTGAATTCCTACACCGGGCTGATCCTGCCCCTGGTCGCCACCGCGACCGGGACGTTCCTTTACCGCCAGTTTTTCCTGACCATCCCGGATGAGCTGGTGGAGGCCGCGCGGATGGATGGTGCTGGCCCCCTGCGGTTTCTGTGGGATGTGCTGATCCCGCTTTCCAAAACCAATATCGCGGCGCTGGCGACGATCATGTTTGTCTATGCCTGGAACCAGTATCTCTGGCCTTTGCTCGTCGTCACCGACCGCGCGAATTACGGGATGGTTGTCGTGCAGCTTTCCGACCTTGTGCCCGATGCGCTGACCACCGGGGGCGGCACTCCGACCTGGCATTTGGCGATGGCGGCGACGCTTGTTGTCATGCTGCCGCCGATTGCCATCGTCATCCTCATGCAGCGCTGGTTCGTGCGCGGCCTGATCAACACCGACAAGTAGGGGCGCAAAATGGCCGAAATCAGCATCCGCAACGTCGCCAAGACCTATGGCAAGACGAAGATCATGGACGGCGTCAATCTGGAAATCCGGAATGGCGAGTTTGTGGTGATCCTGGGGCCATCGGGCTGCGGGAAGTCCACTCTCCTCCGGCTGATCGCCGGGCTGGAAGAGATTACAGGCGGCGAGATTGCCATTGCGGGCCAGGTGGTTAACCAGCTTGAGCCGCGAGAGCGGGGCTGCGCGATGGTGTTCCAGAACTATGCGCTGTACCCGCATATGACGGTGGCCGAAAACATCGGCTATGCGCTGAAGGTGGCGGGCGTGGCGAAGGCCGAGCGTCTGGCGCGGGTCGAGGCGACGGCGAAATCGGTGGGGCTTTCCGACTTTCTGGATCGCAAGCCCGGGCAGCTGTCGGGTGGCCAGCGGCAGCGGGTGGCGATGGCCCGCGCGATCATCCGGGAGCCGAAGGTGTTCCTGTTTGATGAGCCCCTGTCGAACCTGGATGCCAAGCTGCGGGTGCAGATGCGGCATGAGATCCGGCGGATCCACAACCAGATCAAGGCGACCAGCGTCTTCGTCACCCATGACCAGCATGAGGGGATGACCTTGGCCGACCGGCTGGTCATCATGAACAAGGGCACGATCGAACAGATCGGCACGCCGGAGGAGATTTATGAGCACCCCGCCTCCCTCTACGTGGCAGGCTTTGTCGGCAGCCCGGCGATGAACATCCTGCCGGGGACGGTAGCGGGGGATGGCCGGTCGGTCCTGATGGCTGATGGGCAGGCCGTGGCGATTCCGGCGGGGTTCAAGGCCGAGGCGGGGCAGTTGGTGCAGGTTGGCCTGCGGCCCGAGCGGCTGACGCTTTTGCCCGCCGGGCAGGGCGGCTTGCAGGCGGCGTTCCAGTTTTATGAAGAGCTGGGATCGGCCCGGGTCTACCATCTGATGATCGAGGATATCCCGGTGTGTGTAGTTTTGGATGAAAAGCTGACCCTGACCGAAGGCCAGCGCATGGGGATCGGCTTTGCCCAAGCCGCGCTGCATGTGTTTGATGGGGCCAGCGGGCGGAGCCTGACCCGGCCCTCGGCCAGCCGGAAGGTTGAGGAGATGGCATGACGCCGGATGTGGCCCAGTTGCGGGCCATGAGCCTTGCGCGGATGACGGGGGCGGGGATGACGACGGCATTGCCCGAATGCGTTGGGCAGAAGTTTGATGCCATGGGCCGGGTGCTGCCGTTTCCCGGCAACACTTTCCTGTGCCACATCCCGCCGGATGGCCCGGCGCATGCGGCCTTGACTGCGGCGAGTGCCGCCTTGCAGGCCGGGCCTTTTGGCCGGGGCGTTCAGCTTTCTGCCGCCCGCGAGCTTTCACATGACGGTCTTTGAGGGCGTGACGGACGCCCACC
>JAAUPC010000254.1 GCA_012036325.1 Paracoccaceae bacterium | reverse complement strand
CCCTGGCCGAGGCGATGCTGGCGCGCGGCTGGCGGGTGAAGCTGTCGACCGACGACCGGGGCGCGCGCTATGCGGGCGGAATTCCTGAGGTGGTGAAGATCGAACGCGTGGCCAGCGCTACCTTCGCGCGGGGCGGGGCGGCGGCCAAGCTTATGGTGCCGTTCCGGATTCTGGGCGGTGTCATTGGGGCGCTGATTTCGCAACTGCGCGACAAGCCTGCGGTGGTGGTGGGGTTCGGGGGCTATCCGTCGATCCCGGCCCTGTCGGCGGCCTGGGTGCTGCGGCGGCCCCGGATGATCCATGAACAGAACGGTGTCCTGGGCCGGGTGAACCAGATCTTCGCCCGCCGGGTGGACAAGGTGGCTTGCGGCACCTGGCCCACCACCTTGCCCGCCGGGGTGACGGGTGAGGCGGTCGGCAACCCGGTGCGCCAAGCGGTGCTGGACCGGGCTTCGGCCCCCTACATTCCGCCGGGGGATTACCCGATGGCGCTGGTGGTGATTGGCGGCAGTCAGGGCGCGCGCATCCTGTCGGATGTGGTGCCCGGTGCCATGGCGCTGCTACCCGAAGGCCTGCGTGCCAACCTGCGGATTGCGCATCAGGCGCGGGATGAAGACGCCACCCGCGCCGCTGAGGCCTATGAGGCTGCGGGTGTCCGCGCCGAGATTGCCCCCTTCTTCGCCGACATCCCGCGCCGCCTGTCCGAGGCGCAGCTGGTCATCAGCCGGTCTGGTGCCTCATCCGTCGCCGATATCAGCGTGATCGGGCGGCCGGCGATCCTGATTCCCTTTGCGGCGGCAACGGGCGACCATCAGACCGCCAACGCCAAAGGTGTGGTTGACGCTGGGGGGGCAGTCATGCTGGTGGAAAAGGCGCTTGACGCGAGCACGCTGGCACGGCACATCGCCGCGATCCTTGAAGACCCGATGAAGGCCGAGGCCATGGCGCGTGCAGCGCTTGGCGAAGGCAAACCCGATGCGACCGCCCGCCTTGTGGCGCTGGTCGAAGCCCTGGCAGGAGAGCACGCATGAACGAAGCAACCAAACTGCCGCTGGAACTTGGGCCCATCCACTTTGTCGGGATCGGCGGTATCGGGATGAGCGGGATCGCTGAAGTGCTGATGACGCTTGGTTATCGGGTGCAGGGGTCGGACGCCAAGGCGTCGAAGATCACCGACCGGCTGGTGAAGCTGGGGGCCACGTTCTTTGAGGGGCAGAAAGCCGGGAACCTGGGTGAGGCGGCGGTGGTCGTGATTTCCTCCGCCATCAAGAAAGGCAACCCGGAACTGGAAGAAGCCCGCCGCCGCAAGCTGCCCGTCGTCCGCCGGGCCGAGATGTTGGCGGAACTGATGCGCCTGCGGTCGAACATCGCGATTGCCGGGACGCACGGGAAAACGACAACGACGACGATGGTGGCCACCCTGCTCGACAAGGGTGGCTTTGATCCCACGGTCATCAACGGCGGGGTGATCCACGCCTACGGCTCGAACGCCCGTGCCGGGGCGGGGGAGTGGATGGTGGTCGAGGCGGACGAAAGCGACGGCAGCTTCAACCGCCTGCCTGCGACGATTGCCATCGTCACCAACATCGACCCGGAACACATGGAGCATTGGCACACCTTCGATGCACTGCGGAAAGGGTTCCTGGATTTCGTGTCGAATATCCCGTTCTACGGGCTGGCGGTCTGCTGCACCGACCACCCAGAAGTGCAGGCGTTGGTGGGCCGGGTCACGGACCGGCGCATCGTGACCTTCGGCTTCAACGCACAGGCCGATGTGCGGGCGCAGAACCTGACCTATGAAAATGGAGTCGCGCATTTTGACATTGCCCTGCAGGGTGAGGATGCGGTGATCGAAGGCTGCACCCTGCCAATGCCGGGGGATCACAATGTGTCGAACGCCCTCGCCGCGGTTGCTGTTGCGCGACACCTCGGGATGAAGAAGGATGAAATCCGCGAGGCGCTGGCGGGGTTCGCGGGCGTCAACCGCCGTTTCACCAAGGTGGCTGAGGTGAACGGGGTCACGATCATCGATGACTACGGGCATCACCCGGTGGAAATCGCCGCTGTCCTGAAAGCCGCGCGCAGGCGACGAAAGGCCGGATCATCGCGATCCACCAACCGCACCGTTATACCCGGCTGTCGAGCCTGTTCGAGGACTTCTGCACCTGTTTCAACGATGCAGATGTCGTGGCCATCGCCGATGTCTATTCCGCTGGCGAGGACCCGATCCCCGGCGCCGCGCGGGATGATCTGGTGGCGGGGCTGATCGCCCACGGCCACCGCCATGCCCGCGCACTGATCGATGAGGCGGACCTGGCGCGCCTGGTCAAAGAACAGGCGCGGCCGGGGGATATGGTCGTCTGCCTTGGCGCAGGCACGATCAGCGCCTGGGCCAACGCACTGCCCGGCAAACTGATCGGCGCTGCGGCGTGAGCGGGCAAAATTTTCTGCGAAAATTCTGGGGTGCCGCTTTGACCAACCTGGAGCGCCCAAGTTGAGCACGCCGCTGATCCTTGGCTGTTTCTGGGTCCGTGGCTCGGCCATCGTGGCGATGCTGCCGATGAAGCGGCAAATGGTGCCGGGCGTGGCGCTTTTGATCGCGGCGCCGATCCTCGTGGTCTGGATCGGTTGGGTGCATGGCTGGGTCTGGCTCGCCTTTGGCCTGTTCGCCTTCGTGTCGATGTTCCGCAACCCGCTGCGCTATTTCATCCGACGCGCGCTGGGGCTGCCAGCACCGCTGCCGAAAGAGCTTGAGAAATGATGCTTCCGCTGGCGCTTTGCCTGATCTGGCTGATTGCGGCGAATGTGATCGCGATGTTCCCGTCGCGCGACTATCACTGGCGCGCGGCTTACGTGATGATCGCCATCGGCGTGCCGCTTCTGGGCTGGGTCACCTATGAGGGCGGTCCGATCATCGGCATGGTGATCCTGGCGGCGGGCGCGTCGATCCTGCGCTGGCCTGTCGTCTACTTCTGGCGTTGGCTGAAACGACACGTGGGTTAGGCTCATGCATGGCGTTGAAGGCGATCTGATCTTTTACATTCTGGCCTTTGCAGGGGGAACTGCCCTTGTGGGAGGCTTCATAACCTGGGGCTTGACCCTAAGACACGGCTGGAAACCGGCGCTGCTTATCCCCCTTGCGATCGTGCTCGGCGCAGTCGGGATGGTCTGGAGCGCCGGCGATCAAGGTCTGCGCCCGATCGGTGTCGCCGCGATGCTGGCGCTTCCGGGGGTGCTGGGGGCTGTGGTCGGTCTTTTGATCGGCGCTGGCCTGCCGACGTTGGGCCGACGCCGCAAGGACCGGTCGGAGCCATAAGGGGCAAAAGAACCAAAAGATGAGCGAGATCCTTGGATACGCGCTGCTTGGCCTTGCGATGGCTGCCATAGCTACGGCTCTGACGTTTGCCGTTGGCCGCTGGATCGGGCGTTGGGCGGCTGTGGCGATCCCGCTTCTTGGGATTGTGGCTGCCGTCGCCCTTATCGCCAACGGCGAGCTGCGGTATGGCGGCTATAGCCGTCTGGACTGGTACGCTTACGCGATCTTCCTTGCACTGCCGACGGCACTGGGTGGCGGGATCGGGCTGTCGTTCCGTCCCTGGCGCAAACGCGTGGTGTGACGCGGCCCTCTTGCCCAAGACCATTCCCGCCGCTACCAAACCCGCATGACAACACTACCCACCCCGCGCGGAACGCTGACGCCGAACCGCCCTTTGGCGGACTTGACCTGGCTGCGCGTGGGCGGGCCTGCGGACTGGCTGTTCCAACCGGCAGATGTGGCGGACCTGGCGGCGTTCCTGCTAGCCCTTGACCCTGCGATCCCGGTTTTTCCGATGGGGGTTGGGTCGAACCTGATCGTCCGTGACGGCGGTATCCGCGCCGTGGTGATCCGGCTGGGGCGGGGCTTCAACGGGATCGAGGTGGACGGGGACCGCGTGTCTGCCGGGGCAGCCGCGCTGGATGCTCATGTCGCGAAGCGGGCGGCTGAGGCGGGGCTGGACCTGACCTTTCTGCGCACGATCCCCGGCAGCATCGGGGGGGCGGTGCGGATGAACGCGGGCTGCTATGGCAGCTACATCGCCGATGTGCTGGAGGAGGTGCAGATCGTCACCCGCGCAGGTGAGGTGCAGACGCTGCCCGCCGCGGTGCTGAACCTTCGCTACCGGCAAAGCGATCTGCCCGACGGCGCGGTGATCGTCAGCGCGACCTTCCGGGCGAAATCGGGCGACCCTACGGCGCTGGAGGCGGGGATGCTGGACCAGATCGCCAAGCGCGATGCGAGCCAACCCACAAGGGATAGATCCGCCGGTAGCACCTTCCGCAACCCCTTGGGGCGGAGCAGCACCGGGGCGGCGGATGATACGCATGAGCTGAAGGCCTGGAAAGTGATTGACGACGCGGGCATGCGCGGGGCCACCCTTGGTGGCGCGCAGATGTCGCCGATGCATTCCAACTTCCTGATCAACGCCGGAGGGGCGACTGCCGCCGATCTGGAAAATCTGGGCGAGGAAGTGCGAAAAAAGGTTTTCCAATCAAGCGGTATCACGTTAGAGTGGGAAATCATGCGGGTCGGAGAAACCACGCACGACTAACAATATCACGGGTCACATAAGACTCGGATGAGGCAGTAGATGGCGGGCGCATCGAGCAGGATGCCCCCCAGAGTGGCGGTTTTGATGGGTGGGCTTTCCGCTGAGCGGGAGGTCTCTCTTGTCTCGGGGCGTGAATGCGCCCAGGCCCTCCGGGAGGCTGGTTATCAGGTGGTTGAGGTCGATTGCGGCCCCGACCTGCCTGTGCGCTTGGCCGAAATCAAACCTGACGTCTGCTTCAACGCGCTGCATGGCCGCTGGGGCGAAGATGGCTGCGTGCAGGGTCTGCTGGAATGGCTGGGCCTGCCCTATACGCATTCCGGGGTCCTTGCCTCAGCCCTGGCCATGGACAAGATCAAGACCAAAGAGGTCTATCGTGCAGCGGGTCTACCAGTGGTGACCAGCGTGCTGGCCCCGCGCGAAGCGGTGGAGGCAGGGCATGTCCTGCCCGCGCCTTATGTGGTCAAGCCCTACAACGAAGGCTCCTCCGTCGGGGTCTATATCGTGCGCGAGGGGTCGAATGCCCCCCGGCTTGCCGCGTCGATGCCCGCCACGGTGATGGTCGAGGCTTATGTGCCGGGGCGGGAACTCACGACCACGGTGATGGGTGACCGGGCCTTGGGGGTGACGGATATTATCACCGACGGCTGGTATGACTATGACGCCAAATACAAGCCTGGCGGTAGCCGCCATGAGTGCCCGGCCCATGTGCCGGAGGAGATTGCGGCTGCCTGCCGGGACTATGCCCTGCGTGCGCACCGGGCCCTTGGCTGCCGGGGCGTCAGCCGCACCGATTTCCGCTGGGATGACGCGCGCGGGCTGGATGGGCTGATCCTGCTGGAGACGAACACCCAGCCGGGGATGACCCCCACCTCGCTTGCCCCGGAACAGGCGGCGACACAAGGGATCAGCTTTGCCGAGTTCTGCGACTGGATGGTGAGGGACGCATCATGCAACCGCTGACCGCCACCCGCGCCTTTGGACCTTCGGTCACCG
>JAAUPC010000253.1 GCA_012036325.1 Paracoccaceae bacterium | reverse complement strand
CGCGGGTGCTGGGGCAGATGAAGTATGGCGGCTCGGTCGCGGCGGTGGGGCTGGCGGGGGGGGCTTCGTTGCCGGCCTCGGTCATCCCGTTCCTGCTGCGCGGGGTGAATTTGCTGGGGATCGACTCGGTGACCGTCCCTTATGAGCGGCGGGTGCGGGCCTGGGGGCGGGTGGTGTCGGACCTGCCCTTGGAGAAGCTGGAGGCGATGGTCCGGGAGGTGGGGTTGGCAGAGCTGCCCGCCCTGGGAGCGGCGATCCTGAAGGGGGGCGTGCAAGGGCGGGTGGTGGTGGATGTGAACGGCTGAGGTCTGTCCACGGCGGACAAAACGGATTCCACAAGGGATTCCAATGGGTTGGCTGTGGGCGTTAGGGGTTTGTTAAGGGTTGGGGGGAGCGTCTAGATCGCAAGGTCGAGCGGCAAGTCCGCAATGTCGCGCAGGCGTTTGCCGTCGATCATCGTCTCGACCAATTCGAGAGACTCACGATTCTGTTCCCTCAGCACTTCAACCAGTTCTGGCAGCGCAAAGTGGTAAACGCAGTCTATATCGCCGGTGCCCAATGCGATTGCAGCGATCCGGGATGGCGTCGGTTCGGCCGTCACGGCAACGATATGCGGTGACCGCCCCTTCCGGTTGCGAAGCAGGTTCAATGCCTCGGATCGAGTGTTCTGAACCCGATCTGAACGGATTGTCAGCTTGCAGCTTACGGACGCGTGCAGCGATGGCTTCGCACCATTCGCTGACCGAAGCGCGGTTCGGCGGGCGACTGAGTTGTTGACAAGAAGTGAAGTCTTGTTGATTTCAGCATCGTCGAGGGCGTCTTTGATGACCACGACATCCGGTTTGATCAGGTAGTCCGTACCGAGCAGCGTCTTCAACTCACGACTGGCATTGGCCAGGACACGCAGTTCGTCCAGATGGGCATACTGCTCGAACTGGGAAATCGTCCGACCTTTAGCGACGCGGAATGTGCCGGGCCGGATGTGCGCCAGTTTTGCGAGCGAGGCTTCTAGGAACGACAGACAGGCACTTTCGAACATCGCCCCAGCGGTCTGTCCAGGAGGTTTCTCAGCGTGGTCAATGGATTGGCCAAGCTTGGCGATTAGCCCGATCGAGATTTCCCGGCTCGGACCGTTTGCGATATCGGCAATGCTCGGCAAGCCCTTGGTGATCGTGATTGGACCGGAAAGGCACCTGGCATGGAATTCACGCCGCGCCGTTTCGAGCCACACTGTCATCAAGCGACCGCGAACAGACGTCGGGTCGTGATCGCCGCTCGCAGGTTCAGAGCTACGGCTTGTGCTACGGGCGGCGGGAAGGCATTTCCGACCTGCCGATAGGCAGCGGTCTTTTTGCCCGCAAACGCCCAAGTGTCAGGGAACCCTTGCAGGCGGGCCACCATCCTGACAGTCAGGCGTGGCATTCCAACAAAATCGGGCGTTGGAGCGTCTTCAGCGATACTGCCCCCGTTGACGACCAGCGACGCCCAAGCCTTACGGGCGCGTGTTGGACCAAGGTCGGGGCCACCATGCTTCTTGGAACCGCCGACGATTGTTGGTGCGATTTCGTCAGCCTCGTCTCGCCAGGCATCCGCACCCGGCCAACCGTTTGCTGACATAAGGTCATGCAGGGTTTGACCCACTGTAGAGGGTCGGGCCAGGTTGCGATGAGGCCATGCAAAGGCGTCAGCGTAGGCGTCTTGGATCGCGACGATGACCACGCGCGGGCGAAGCTGAGGGACTCCGTAATCGCTTGCGTTGAGGAGCGACCATTCGACCCGGCTGTAGCCGAGGAGTCTCAGTTGTTCCCTCAGTTTGTGGCGGTAATCGGAAAAGATGGTATCGAGAAAGCCACGGACGTTTTCCAGCATCACGGCCTTTGGGCGGACCTGATCAACGATGCGGATCGCTTCTGGGAAAAGGTCACGCTCATCTGCCGAACCAAGTTGCTTGCCTGCAACGGAAAATGGCGGGCAGGGAACCCCGCCTGCGACCAGATCGACGCCCCGGTACGCGGCGGCATCGAATTTAGTCAGGTCGGATTGCGCACCTTCGATGACATTCCACTGTGGTCGGTTCAGTTTGAGGGTCTGACGGGACCAGTCATCGATTTCGACCAGCGCCTCATGTCCAAAACCCGCACCTTCCAGGCCAAGGGCTTGGCCGCCTCCGCCAGCGCATAGTTCAATTGACGTGAGTGGGGACCGCATGTGGTAGATACCTTTTGTCTTGAGGCAATATATCGCGTGTATTGGGAAGGCGAGTCAATGTTCGCCGGCATTTTGGGGGAGCATCGCCCATGAAGTGCGAAGGTAACGTTAAGATCGTAGGGCAGCGTATGCGTAAGTCGTGTTACGCCCCGACCTACGGGGTGGGGTGGTGTTGACTCCGCCGGTTGGTCCTCTATAAGCCCGGCAGTCCCGGAAGCGATTCCGGGGCTTTTCATTGGTGTTGGTGGCCCTCGCAAGAGGATGCCTGTCGCTGGGGAGACCCGGAAAGGACAACGCCCTTCGCAAACATGAAGGAGATCAGCGGTGACCAAACGCACCTCTGCCAAGTACAAGATTGACCGCCGGATGGGCGAAAACATCTGGGGGCGGCCGAAGTCCCCGGTGAACAAGCGCGAGTATGGCCCGGGCCAGCACGGCCAGCGCCGGAAGAACAAGCTTTCCGACTTCGGCACGCAGCTGCGCGCCAAGCAGAAGCTGAAGGGCTATTACGGCGACC
The DNA here is from genome assembly GCA_012036325.1 of Paracoccaceae bacterium. Classification (GTDB taxonomy): domain Bacteria; phylum Pseudomonadota; class Alphaproteobacteria; order Rhodobacterales; family Rhodobacteraceae; genus Tabrizicola. The sequence goes on along the minus strand of JAAUPC010000253.1, from coordinate 2,857 downwards.
TGACCGAAAAGCAGTTCCGCAAGATCTATGGCGAGGCCGAGCGTGTGCGCGGCGACACCGGTGAGATGCTGATCGGCCTCTTGGAGCGCCGTCTGGATGCGGTGGTTTACCGCGCCAAGCTGGTCCCGACGATCTTCGCGGCGCGGCAGTTCGTGAACCATGGCCACGTCCTGGTGAACGGCAAGCGGGTCAACATCGCCTCGTACCGCGTGGCGGAAGGCGATGTCATCTCGGTCCGCGAGAAGTCGCGTCAGATGGGGCTGATCCTGGAAGCCATCGCGCTGACCGAGCGGGACGTGCCGGATTACCTGGAAGTCGACCACAACAAGATGGTGGTAAAGTTCGTGCGCACCCCGGGCCTGGGCGATGTGCCCTATCCGGTGCAGATGGAACCGAACCTGGTCGTCGAATTCTACGCGAAGAACTAACGGTTCGGGGCGCTGTCGCGCACCCCAAGACTGCGGGGGCCTGCCGGGTGGCGGGCCCCTTTTCTTTTGTGTCACGCGGCTTTCGGATTGGCGAAGACGTTCAGGCCGGTGCCGGTTTCGAGGTAGGATTTCAGGCTGGAAAGCACGATGGGCCAGCCCTTGGTGACGCCCTCTGCCATGCCGCTGCCCTTGATCAGGTCATCATGGGTGACGATGAGCTTGGTCATGCCGTCATAGGGGATGACGTCGAAGGTGACGCGGGAATAGGCCTCAGGCTCGGCCTCTTGCGATTTGTTCACCCAGGAGATCACCAGTCTGGACGGGGGCGTGTGTTCGACCACACGGCCCACAAGTTCGGCGGTCTTGCTGGCATTGCCGACATGCTCCCACCGCGAGCCGGGCTGCCAGTCGGAGACGTTGGCGTGGCCCCAGTAGCGGCTGGAGATGTCGGCGCTGGTGATGGCGTCGAAGACCTTGTCCGGCGGGGCGGCGATGAAGGTGGTGTAGACGAAGGTGGTGCGGTCGTGGTGGGGGCGAGGGTCATTCGGAGTTTCCTTCCAGTTCGCGTTTCAGGTCATGCAAGAGGGTCAGGCGCTGGGTTTCGAACTTGCGGACCCAGCGTTCATAGATCTCGTGAAGCGGCACGGGGTTGATGAAGTGATGTTTCTCGCGGCCCCGGCGGACGGTCGAGACCAGGTTGGCCTTTTCCAAGAGGTCAAGATGCTGGGTGACCGATTGCCGGGCCATGGCGAGATGTTCGCAGAGCTGGCCAAGGCTCTGGCCGTTCTGCGCGCACAAAAGATCTAGGAGCTTGCGGCGGGTCGGGTCGCCCAGTGCCTTGAAGACCTTGTCCGCGTCCATGCTTGCACCTCTGGGGTCAGAATAGGCAGGCAAATGCCTGCATGTCAACGGTTGAAGTAATGGAGGGGCTTTTCATTTGAAGGCGCTCTGGTAATCCGCTGTTGAAAGCCCGAAGGGAGCGCCGGAATGTCGAAGGACGAACGCACGATCGAAGCCCGCTTTGAGCGCAGCCTTTTTGCCAGCCGCTGGCTGATGGCCCCGATGTATCTGGGTCTTGCCGTCGCCTTGGGGATGCTGACCGTCATCTTCCTGAAGGAGCTGATCTACTACATCCCGCAGGTCATTGTGATGTCGGCCGACAAGATGATCCTGGTCGCGCTGACGCTGATTGACCTGACGCTGGCGGCCAACCTTCTGCTGATCGTGATGTTTTCCGGCTATGAGAGCTTTGTCTCGAAGTTCGACTTCGACGCTGGTGCGGACAAGCCGGGCTGGATGGGCAAGGTTGATTTCGGCGGGCTGAAGATGAAGCTGATCGCCAGCATCGTGGCGATATCGGGGATCCATCTCCTCAAGCGGTTCATGGAGATCAGTGACCTAGATAGCGCGACCAGCTTTGGCGAGACCGAGATGTACTGGCTGGTGGTCATCCATCTGACCTTCGTGATCTCGGGCGTGTTGATGGCCTTGATGGATTATCTGCAGGCCAGATCCTACAAGTAAGGTGGCAACCCGATGACGGATAAAGTGCAGGCGCGCATTGATGGCGCGCTTGTGATGATCGGTTTTGGCTCGATCAGGCGGGGTGCTGCCCTTGATCGAACGCCATATCGGGTTTGACCGGGACCGCTTTACGGTGATTGAGCCTTCGGGGCATTTTGCCCCCCTTATGCTGGACCATGGCATCCGGCACCTGCAGGTCGCGCTGACCCCGGACACCTATGCCGAGGTGCTGCGCGGGTTCTTCCCTGACGGGCGCGGCATGATCGTGAACCTGTCTGAGGATGTCGACCCCATCGCGCTGATGACCTTGGCGCAAGAGATCGGGGTGCAATACTTGGCTGCGGTCCTGGTGCCCCGGCGCGGGTGCGCAGTTCGGGCTGGTCATCACCCACAACGAGGCGCTGTCGATCCCGGACTACTACACCGTGTGGGATGGGTATCAGGCGGTCTATCGCCCGACCTGTCACTAGGCCTACCACCCCTGCAGCGATGCGATCCTGTCCTTGCATGCGATGAACGGAGCGGGGCTGCGCCAGCCTGACAGCCATATCCTGACGGTGGATGAGATGGACCATGTCCGCTGTCTTGAGGTCCAGCGCCCCTATCGGGGCCGGGTGGAATTCCATTGCACCTACGGAAGCCGCTCCTGAACCGGATCAACCACTTTGCCGAAGACCGCGACGAGGCTGACCCCTGGGAGTTCACCAATTTTCTGGCCGTCTGAGCGGGTATCCGACCGGCGCCTATCAAATTGAGCGCGTTCCGCGCATATCCTTTGTCTCGCCTCTGGCGCGCGAAGGGCGCGCCAGCCGGCTCGGGTCAGCGGGGGTTTCACACCCCCGCACCCCCGTGGAGTATTTGAAAAAAAGAGCAATGGCCTTTTGCTCTTTTTCAAAAATACTCTG
>JAAUPC010000252.1 GCA_012036325.1 Paracoccaceae bacterium | reverse complement strand
ATGTGAGCTTTCGGCAAGTTCTGGCGCGGGATGCCGGGCTGATCGAGGCGCGGCTGATGTCTGCCCTTGAGGGCCGCGCGGATCAGCCGTCACCCAGGCGATGCGCTATGCGGTGCGCGGCGGCAAGCGTCTGCGGGGGTTTCTGGTGCTGGAAGGCGCGCGGATGCTGGGGGTTCCCGAGGGCCGCGCGATCAGTGCGGCGGCGGCGATCGAGGCTTTGCATGCCTATAGCCTGATCCACGACGATCTGCCTTGCATGGACGATGATGACCTGCGGCGGGGTCTGCCGACCGTGCATGTAAAATGGGATGAGGCGACGGCTGTCTTGGCGGGTGATGCCTTGCAGACGCTGGCGTTTGAGCTGTTGTGTGACCCGGGCCTTGGGACGCCAGAGGTGCGGGTGGCGTTGGTTGAAGGGCTTGCACAGGCGTCCGGCATTGACGGGATGGTGCTGGGGCAGGCTTTGGACATTGCGGCGGAAACTGCGGGCCATCCGCTGACGCTGGAAGAGATCACCGCGCTGCAGGCGGGCAAGACCGGGGCGCTGATCACTTTTGCGGCCGAGGCGGGGGCGGTGATCGCCGGGGCGGACCGGGGGCCCTTGCGCGCCTATGCGGGGGGCGCTGGGCCTCGCCTTCCAGATTGCGGATGACATTCTGGATGTGACCGGCGATGCCGCCAAGACGGGCAAGGCCGTGGGCAAGGATGCGGATGCAGGCAAGGCGACGTTCGTGTCGCTTCTGGGTCTGGAGGGCGCGCGGGCGCGGGCGGGGGCCTTGGTGGAGGAGGCCTGCGCGCACCTGTCGCCTTACGGGGACCGTGCGAACCTGCTTCAAGAAGCGGCGCGGTTCACCATCGCGCGGGAGAGTTGAATGACGGACCTGAAGACACCGCTGTTGGACCGGGTGAACTTGCCTTCCGACCTGAAGGGCCTGAGCGACCGGGAGTTGCGCCAGCTTGCCGATGAGCTGCGGGCCGAGACGATCTCGGCCGTTTCGGTGACCGGCGGGCATCTGGGCGCGGGGCTTGGGGTGGTGGAGCTGACGGTGGCGATCCACGCCGTCTTTGACACCCCGCGCGACAAGCTGATCTGGGATGTCGGGCACCAGTGCTATCCACACAAGATACTCACCGGGCGGCGCGACCGGATCCGCACCTTGCGGATGGAAGGGGGCCTAAGCGGATTCACCAAGCGGTCAGAGTCGCCTTATGACCCGTTCGGGGCGGCGCATTCCTCAACCTCCATCTCAGCCGCGCTGGGCTTTGCCATGGCGGCGGAACTGGGCGGTGACCCGGGTGATGCGATTGCGGTGATTGGCGATGGGGCGATGTCGGCGGGCATGGCGTTTGAGGCGATGAACAATGCGGGCCACCTTGGCCAGCGCTTGTTCGTCATCCTGAATGACAATGAGATGAGCATCGCCCCGCCAGTGGGGGCGCTGTCGGCATACCTTTCGAAGCTTTATGCCGAGGCGCCGATGCAGGACCTGAAGCAGGTGGCGAAAGGGTTTCTGGGCCTGCTGCCGCCGCCCCTGCAGGAAGGGGCCAAGCGCGCCAAGGACATGCTGAAGGGCATGGCGGTGGGCGGGACGCTGTTTGAATCTTTGGGTTTTTCCTATCTGGGGCCGATTGACGGGCATGATCTGGACCAGCTTCTGCCGGTCCTCCGCACCGTGAAGGCGCGGGCAGATGGGCCGATGCTGATCCATGTGCTGACGAAGAAGGGCAAGGGCTATGCCCCGGCAGAGGCCGCGCGGGACAAGGGCCACGCGACGGCCAAGTTCGACGTGTTGACCGGGGTGCAGGTGAAAGCGGCGTCGAACGCGCCGAGCTATACCAAGGTTTTCGCGCAATCGCTGGTGGCAGAGGCGGAGCGGGACGAAAAGATCGTCGCCATTACGGCGGCGATGCCGGACGGGACGGGGCTGAACCTGTTCCAGGACCGGTTCCCGAAGCGCTGCTTTGATGTGGGAATTGCCGAACAGCACGCGGTGACGTTCAGCGCGGCGCTGGCGGCGGGGGGGATGAAGCCGTTCTGCGCGCTTTATTCCACCTTCCTGCAGCGCGGCTATGACCAGGTCGTGCATGACGTGGCGATCCAGCGCCTGCCGGTACGCTTCGCGATTGACCGGGCGGGGCTTGTCGGTGCGGATGGAGCGACCCATGCGGGGGCGTTTGATGTGGCCTTCATGGCCAACCTGCCTGGCATTGTGGTGATGGCGGCGGCGGATGAGGCGGAACTGGTCCATATGGTTGCCACCGCCGTGGCGCATGACGCGGGGCCGATCGCCTTCCGCTTTCCGCGGGGCGATGGCGTGGGGGTTGAGATGCCCGCGCGCGGCGTGCCGCTGGAGATCGGGAAGGGTCGGGTGATCCGCGAAGGCTCACGCGTGGCGATCCTGTCCTTTGGCACCCGTCTGGCCGAGGTTCTGAAAGCAGCCGAGGCGCTGGAGGCGCGGGGGGGTGTCGGTCACCGTCGCCGACGCCCGCTTTGCCAAACCCCTGGACCGGGACCTGATCTTGCAGCTGGCCGCAGGGCATGAGGCGCTGATCACGGTTGAGGAAGGCGCGGTAGGGGGCTTTGGGTCCCACGTCGCGCAACTGCTGGCAGACGAAGGGGTGTTTGACCGGGGGCTGAAGTACCGCAGCATGGTTCTGCCGGATATCTTCATCGACCAGGCCAGCCCCGAGGCGATGTACCGGGTGGCAGGGATGGAAGCCGCGCAGATTGAAGCGAAGGTTCTGGCGGTGCTGGGCGTGGCGGTGGTGGGGCTGCGGGCTTAAAGCTCTCAGCCGCTGCGGAGCCAGCCGTCAAGGATCGGCATGCTGATCAAGGTAGCCCCGGCGATCATCGCAAGGCAGATGCGGCGGAAGGTCTGCTCGGCAGCAAGGCCGAACATTCTGCTGCCGATCCAGGTGCCCGCGCCGTAGATCGGAGCGATCAGCACCGCGGGCGTCAGGATCTGCCAGGTGATCAGCCCGCCCCAGACATAGCCGATCCCGGAAATCAGGCTGGTGATGGCGAAGTAGAAGATGATGTTCGCGCGGACAACCTGAGCCGGGCTTTGACCGCTCAGCCAATAGGCTACGACCGGCGGACCTCCGATCTGCGCCGCGCCCGAGCAAAAGCCGGAGATCAGGCCGACCAGCATGGTCAGCGGGGCTGTTGGTCTGTTGCGGTAGCGCCAGCCGGAGAGAAGCACCCAAAGCATGACGCCCGCCAGCCCGACAATCGCCCAGCGGAGCAAAACGGGATCCAGCGAGGTCAAAAGCCAGATTCCGGCGGGGACACCGACTAGGGCACCCAGAGCCATGGTAAGGACATCGCTGCGGTCAGCGGTCCGCAGGGCGGCCGGGATCATCGCGGCGGTCATCACACTGTCGGTTACAAGGAGGAGCGGCACGGCGACTTGCGGGCCCAAAAGCGCGCTGACCAGAGGAACGAAGATCAGCGCAGCACCAAAGCCGGAAAAGCCGCGGGCAAGGCTGGCCGCCAAGGTGACAAGACCCAGCAGCACAAGTGTTGGCCAGAAATCGGGGACACCAAGGATTTCGGCCATGAACCTGACGCTGCACGGAAGTTTCGCCGAACGCTAGCAGGGCGCGGCGGTGGAAGACAGCGGGAAACCCGGGGTTCAGCCTTTGCGCAAACCGTCCATCACCTTGACCAGCGCCTCGCTTATCCCGGGCTCGGACAAGGCGTGACCGGCGAGGGGGACCATGCGCAAATCGCAGCGGGGCCAGCCGTCGGCCAGGTTCCAGGCCGAGATTGGCGGGCAGATCATGTCGTAACGGCCTTGGATGATGGTGGCGGGGATATGCTCGATCCGCTTCCTCTCCTGCAGGATCCAGCCGTCGCATTGCAGGAAACCGCCGTTCTGGAAGTAATGATTCTCCAACCGGGAAAAGGCGCGGGCGTAGTCGGAGGGGCTTTCGCCCATCGGGCCTTCGTGGTGGATGGACGCAAGCGCGTTTTCCCAGTTCGCCCAGATCCGGCCGTAGCGGGTTTCCTCCATCAGGTTGCCGGAAAAGAGGCGGCGGTTGTAGGCGTTGATCAGGTTGTCCCGCTCTGCCGCCGGGATGGCGGCGACGAAGCGGCCCCAGATTTCGGGGAAGAAGGCCCCGGCGCCGCCGCCGTAGAACCACTTCAGTTCCGCCTTGGTCATCAGGAAGACGCCGCGCAAGACCAAGTGCTGCACGCGGGTGGGGTGGGTGATGGCGTAGATCAGCGCCAAGGTCGCGCCCCAGCTGCCACCAAAGGCGATGAAGCGGTCGATTCCGAGCGCTTTGCGGATCACCTCGACGTCTTCAATCAGGTGCCAGGTCGTGTTGGCGATGATGCTGGCGTGGGGCCGCGACCGGCCGCAGCCGCGCTGATCAAACAGGATGATGCGGTAGATCGTCGGGTCAAAGTAGCGGCGCATGGCGGGCGAGCAACCGCCACCCGGGCCGCCGTGGAAGACGATGACGGGAATGCCATCCGGCCGCCCGCATTGCTCCATATACACACGATGACCATCGCCCATGTCGAGGACGCGCTGATCGAAGGGATCGATCGGCGGGTAGAGAAACTCAACTGCGCGCTTTTGACCTGATCTTTGATCCATCGTCGTCCTATATAGCGCCCAAGAAGCCCGGAGTCGAAGGGCAATGCGTGACGGGCGTTCAGGAGGGAAACATGGCCACGACAACGATCGATCCGGCAGAGGTGGCCAAGTTCGAGGCGATGGCGGCGGACTGGTGGGACCCGACCGGCAAGTTCAAGCCCCTGCACATGCTGAACCCCTGCCGGCTGGACTACATCACCAGCCAGATCGCCGCTGAGTTTGGGCGGGATCTGTCAGCACCCCTGCCGTTCAAGGGCCTCCGGCTGCTGGACATTGGTTGCGGGGGCGGGCTTCTGAGCGAGCCGATGGCCCGGCTGGGCGCGGATGTGGTGGGTGCTGATGCGGCGGCGCGCAACATTCCTGTGGCAGAGCTGCATGCCGCGCAGTCGGGGCTGAAGATCGACTACCGCCACACCACCGCCGAGGATCTGGCGGCGGCGGGCGAAGCGTTCGACGTGGTCCTGAACATGGAAGTGGTGGAGCATGTGGCCGACCCGCAGGCCTATCTGACCGCCTGTCAGCAGTTGCTGAAGCCGGGGGGTCTGATGATCTGTTCGACCCTCAACCGCAATCCGAAGTCCTATGTGATGGCGATCGTGGGGGCAGAATGGGTGATGCGCTGGCTGCCGAAAGGCACGCATGACTGGAAGAAGTTCATCACCCCGGATGAGCTTTACGGGCTGATCCGCACGGCAGGCCTGCGGCCGGTGGACCGCAAGGGGATGGTGTTCAACCCGGTCACCTGGCGGTGGAGCCTGTCGGACCGTGACCTATCCTGCAACTATGTCACCGCATCGGTGAAGGGCTGAGGCGTCAGCGGCGGGTCTGGCTGCGGATCACGTCGCGGATCAGATCGGCCAGGCTGTCGATGTCGGCGGGGCTGTGGTCCGCGCTCAGCTGCAGGCACCAGCGCGGAGCATGTGACGCGACAGCGGGGCGCTGCACCAGGCTGACGCCGATCCCGGCGCTGTGCATCAGCGCG
>JAAUPC010000251.1 GCA_012036325.1 Paracoccaceae bacterium | reverse complement strand
CGCCTGCGCGGCCTCAGTGACCGGGCCATCGCCTGGATTTTCGTGGCGCCCACGATCTTCCTTCTGCTGGCGATCAACATCTTCCCGCTGATCTGGACGGTGCGCCTGTCGTTCACCAACTTCGCCGCCAACCGCCCCAACCGTGAGGTGGAATGGGTTGGCCTGCGCAATTACGAACGCATCCTGACGGACGAAGGCACCTGGGCCAACATGCAGACCACGGCGCATTTCCTGGTCTGGACCATAGTCCTGCAGGTGGTGATCGGCTTCACCCTCGCCTGGCTGATCAACCGCAAGTTCAAAGGCAATGACCTGGTGACCACGCTCATCGTCCTGCCAATGATGCTGTCGCCCGCCGTCGTCGGCAACTTCTGGACCTTCCTTTACCAGCCACAGATCGGCCTCATCAACTACATGGTGGAACTGGTGACCGGCATCCCCGCCTCCAGCTTCTCCATGCTTGGGCCCGGTGGCCTTGCCCCCTGGTCGATCATCATCGTCGACACCTGGATGTGGACGCCCTTCGTCATGCTGATCTGCCTCGCGGGCCTGCGCTCCATCCCCGACTACATCTATGAGGCGGCCGAGGTCGACCGCGCCTCCAAATGGCGGCAGTTCTGGACGATCACCGTGCCGATGGTCCTGCCTTTCCTGATGCTCGCCGTCCTCTTCCGCGGAATCGAGAATTTCAAGATGTTCGACATGGTCACCCTTCTGACCGGCGGCGGCCCGGGGAACGAAACCCTCCTCACCTCCATCGATCTCAAGCGCGAAGCGTTTGAAAAATGGCGCACCGGCTATTCCTCGGCCTATGCGATCATCCTCTTCGTGACCGTCTTCGGCCTTGCAAGCATCTACGTCAAAGCCCTGAACAAGGTGAAGGAAAGATGAGCGCCTATTCCGTCACCGAACCCTCCCGCGCGTCGAAATGGCTGGCCGGCATCCTCGTCGTCACCTACGCCTTCATCACGCTTTTGCCCCTGGTCTGGATCATCTCCACCGGCTTCAAATCCGGCCCTGACAGCATTTCCTATCCGCCAAAGGTGATCTTTGAGCCCAGCCTCGAAGGCTACGTCAACCTCTTCACCACCCGCACCCGCATCGCGGCTGAGGATTTCGCCGCCCTACCCCCGCCAGAAACCTGGTATGATCAGGTGGTGCGCGAAGACGGCATGGTCATCGCCGGGCCGTCCCGCTTTGGTGAGCGTTTCCTGAACTCCGTCATCATCGGCTTCGGCTCCACCTTCCTGTCGATCGTCCTTGGCACCCTCGCCGCCTATGCCTTCAGCCGCTTCAAGGTGCCGTTGAAGGATGACCTTCTGTTCTTCATCCTCTCCACAAGGATGATGCCCCCCATCGCCGTCGCGATCCCGATTTACCTGATGTATCGGGAGCTTGGCCTCTCTGACACGCATCTTGGGATGATCCTCCTTTACACCGGCGTGAACATCTCGCTTGCCGTCTGGCTCCTGAAAGGCTTCATCGACGAAATCCCCCGCGAATACGAAGAGGCCGCGCTGATCGACGGCTACACCCGGTTTCAAGCCTTCCGCAAAGTCGTCCTGCCGCAGGCCGCGACCGGTATCGCCTCCACCGCGATCTTCTGCCTGATCTTTGCGTGGAACGAATACGCTTTCGCCGTGCTGCTCACGAGCGGCAACGCCCAGACCGCTCCGCCCTTCATCCCCACGATCATCGGCGTCGGCGGCCAGGACTGGCCCGCCGTGGCCGCCGGGGCCACCCTCTTCCTTCTCCCCGTGATGATCTTCACCATCCTTCTGCGCAAACACCTTTTGCGTGGGATCACCTTCGGAGCCGTCCGCAAATGACACGATTTTTCTGCGAAAAATCCCGCCCCGCCGCCGAGTTTTCGCAGAAAACTCGTGCCCCCGGTGGCCCAGCATGACCGGCTTTGTCTCCGGCCTTCTCCGCCTGCGCCGTGGCCCTTGGGAAAACGTCGCCACGGTCCTCATCGCGCTTGGCGTCGTCATGCTGATGCAGCCCTTCTTCCTCTGGGCCTATACCTGGTCCTTCCTTGTCACCCTTGTCGGCACCGTGATGTTCATCATCACCAGCCATTTCCCGGAATAGGCGATGCTGGAAAAGCTGTCCCCCATCCTGCCCGCCCGCGACATGGCCGCCACTGAAACCTTCTGGCAGCGGCTGGGCTTCCACACTGTCAATCTTGACGCCGAATATCTCTTGATGAAGCGCGAAGGGGCCGAGGTGCATTTCTTCCACCACGCCGCCCTTGACCCCTCCACCTGCGACCACGGTGCCTACCTGCGCCCCTCGGATATCAATGCGCTGGATGCCGAATGGGCCGCGCTTGGCCTTCCTGCCAACGGCATCCCGCGCCTTGTGCGCGCCGAAGACAAACCCTGGGGCATGCGTGAGCTTGCGCTCCTTGACCTTAACGGCAACCTCATCCGCGCCGGACAGGAGCTTCCCCTTGGCTGAAATCGTCATCAAGAACCTGCGCAAGGAATTCGGCGCCTTTACCGCCGTGAAGGGCTCAAGCTTCACTATCAAGGATGGTGAGTTCTTCATGCTCCTCGGCCCCTCGGGCTGCGGCAAGACCACCACGCTGCGGATGATCGCGGGCCTCGAACTGCCCACCTCCGGCCAGATCCTGATCGATGGTGAGGATGTCAGCCAAAAGCCCGCCTCCCAGCGTGACATCGCCATGGTCTTCCAGATGTTCGCGCTTTACCCGCACATGAACGTGCGGAAAAACATCAGCTATCCCCTGGTCAGCCAGGGCATGCCCAAGACACAGGTCACCGCAAAGGTGGCTGAGGTCGCCCGCATTCTTGGCATCACCGATATCCTCGACAAACCCGTCGGCGGCCTTTCTGGGGGGGATCGCCAGCGGGTGGCCTTGGGGCGCGCCATCGTGCGCAGCCCCAAGGCCTTCATGATGGACGAACCCCTCGGTGCCCTCGATGCCGAATTCAGGGAACACATGTCCGAAGAACTCCGCGCCCTCCACGACCGTATGCGCGCCACAACCGTCTACGTGACGCACGACCAGCTTGAGGCGATGCAGATGGGCGACAAGATCGTGGTGATGAACCACGGCGTCGTCGAACAATTCGGCACCCCGCAGGATATCTACGACCACCCGGCCACGCTCTTTGTGGCGGATTTCATCGGCAGCCCGTCGATGAACTTCCTCCGCTTCGAAGGCAGCGCAGCGGCGGGGGCAACCACCGTCCAGCTTGGCGATACGCCCATGGCCCTGCCCGAACTGCAGGAACCCGCCGCCGGGCAACTGGTCCTCGGCGTTCGGCCCGAACATGTGGCCCTAACTGACGCCAGCCCCTATCGCGGGCGGGTAGAGGCGACGGAATACCTCGGCACCACCCAGATCGTCACCCTCTCCACCCCGCACGGCCAGATCAAGGCCCGCGCCCCCGCCGCGCAAGCGGTCAGGGTGGGTGAGGCGGTCGGCCTCACCCTCAACCCCCGCACGCTGTCCCTTTTCGATGCCACCACCGGCCGCGCCTTCCGCACCGCCGCCAATGCCGGGGTCCACCATGGCTGAAGTCACCCTCTCCGGCCTGTCCAAATCCTTCGGCGCGACCAAGGCCCTGTCCGATGTGTCCCTGACCATCCCCGACGGCGCTTTCGTCGTCCTCCTCGGCCCCACCGGGGCGGGCAAGACCACCACCCTCCGCCTGATCGCGGGCCTCGACAAACCCGACGCGGGCGACATCGCCATCGGCGGCCACAGCGTCAAAAGCGAAACCCCCGCCCAGCGCGATGTGGCGATGGTCTTCCAGCAGTACTCGCTCTACCCCCACCTCACCGTGCGCGACAACCTCGCCTTCCCGCTGCGCTCTCCGATGATCGCGATGCCGGAAGACCAGATCGCCAAACGGGTGCAAGAGGTGGCCGAGGTCCTCCGCATCCCCCACAAGCTCGACAACAAGGCCACCGCGCTTTCGGGCGGCGAAATGCAGCGCGTCTCCATCGGCCGCGCGCTGGTCCGCCAACCCCGCATCTACCTGATGGATGAACCCCTCTCCTCCCTCGACGCGAAACTTCGCGCCGATCTGCGGGTTGAACTGAAGCGCATCCATGCCGAACTTGGGGCAACCTTCCTTTACGTCACCCATGACCAGATCGAAGCGATGACCATGGCCACCCATGTCGGCGTCCTCGACCATGGACGCCTGGTCCAATACGGCTCGCCGAGGGAGATTTATGAGAACCCCGTCTCCGCCTATGTCGCCAGCCGCCTCGGCCAGCCGCGCATCAACCTTCTGCCCGCCGATGCCTTCGGCCCCGCCCCCAATGGTGCCACCCAGATCGGCCTGCGCCCCGAACACATCCATGTCGGTGAGGGGCAACCAGCCACCATCCGCCGCATCGAACACCTTGGCGACCAGACCCGCCTCCACCTTTCCCTCGGGGCGCATGAGATGATCACCCTCACCGACCCCCATACCCCGCTGAACCCCGGCGACAGCCTGCACATCCGCCCGAAAAACCCGCTCTGGTTTGACGCCAGCGGCAATCGCATCCAAGGACCAACCCCATGAAACAGTTCATGAACTCCAAGGACCAACTGGTGACCGAGGCTATCGATGGCCTCCTGCGAACCAGCGGTGGAAAACTCGCGCGGCTAGACGGCTACCCCCATATCAAGGTCGTCACCCGCACCGATTGGGACCGTTCCAAGGTCGCCCTCGTGTCCGGCGGCGGCTCCGGGCATGAACCCTCCCACGCCGGTTTCGTTGGCCAAGGCATGCTCACCGCCGCCGTCTGCGGCGACGTCTTCGCCTCCCCCTCGGTCGACGCCGTCCTTGCAGGCATCCTCGCCGTCACCGGCAAACCCGGCTGCCTCCTGATCGTGAAGAACTACACCGGCGACCGCCTGAACTTCGGCCTCGCGGCAGAACGCGCCCGCGCCTTCGGCCTCAAGGTCTCCATGGTCATCGTCGACGACGACATCGCCCTCCCAGACCTGCCCCAGGCCCGCGGCGTCGCTGGCACCCTTTTCGTCCACAAGATCGCCGGAGCCATGGCCGAGGCGGGGGCCGACCTCGACACCATCACCGCCGCCGCCCATAGCGTCATCAAGGGCGCGGTCTCCATCGGCATGTCGCTTGATACCTGCACCGTCCCCGGCTCCCCCAAGGAAGACCGAATCAGCGCCGGAAAAGCCGAGCTTGGCCTTGGCATCCATGGCGAAGCAGGGATCGAGCAGGTCGATTTCACCGGTGCCCGCAGCGCGATGCAGATGGTCGCCGACAAACTCTTCCCCCACATGGGCGCAGGCGACCACGTCGCCCTTCTCAACAACCTCGGCGGCACCACCCCGCTTGAGATGAGCATCCTGACCGAAGAACTCGCCCGCTCCCCCCTTGGCCCCCGCACCAAATGGATCATCGGCCCCGCCGCGATGATGACCTCGCTCGACATGCACGGCTTTTCCGTCTCGCTCCTCCCCGTTGACCACGCACAAGTCACCGCGCTGGCCGCCCGCGTGCCTGCGTTCGCGGCGGTCAAGGTCATCCGCGCCTGGGCCGGGCAGTATGACATGAACACGCTGGACGCGAACGCGATCCTGGGGCCGCACGACCGG
>JAAUPC010000250.1 GCA_012036325.1 Paracoccaceae bacterium | reverse complement strand
GCATGTCTGGGTCGGTGCCGCCGAACGCCCCGCCTTCCTATGGCACGCCCGCACCCTGGCCGAGGTCTGGGGATTGCCCCTGGACCACAGACCCGAACCGCCACCACTTCGACGTGATCGAGGGCTTGGGGGACCCCGCCTCCCCCCTCATGGCAACCCTGCTAAGCCCCTTCTAGCCCTTGCTCTTTTCGGAAATACTCCACGGGGGTCTGGGGGTGTGAAACCCCCAGCGCCCGAGGCATTCATGCAAAGACCAAAGGACTTCGCGCGCAAGCGCTCCGTTTCGGTACCGCCGCTTACAGCATCGCCTCTTCCGCCCGGCGTGCCTCGGCCTCACGCGCCGCTTCAATCCGGGCGCGGCGGCGGCGGTTGATCTCGTAGATCACGGCCAAGACCAGCGTCACGCAGATCAACAGGAACGCCAGCGCGTTGATCGTCGGCGTGATCCCGGCGCGGACCTTGGAGAAGACATAGACCGTCAACGTATCCGCCCCGCCCCGGGTGAATTGCGTGACGTTGAAGTTCTCGATCGACTGGAAGAACGCCACCGCCGCCCCAGCCCCGACCGCCGGGTACAAGTGCGGCAAAAGGATCCGCCGCATGACCTGCGCATGGCTTGCCCCCAGATCCAGCGCCGCCTCTTCCAGCCCTGCATCAAACGACTGCAGCCGCGCCAGCACCAGAAGCATCACCATCGCCGCGATATAGCTGACCTGGCCGAGCACGCTCAGATGCAGGCCCGGGTTGAACAGGAAAAACTCTGTTCCCATCGCATTGCCCATCTTGGTCCAGAGGATCATCGTGGAAATACCGATGACCACCCCGGGATCAGGATGGTGGAAATCATCAGGCCATACAGCACCGTCCGCGCCCGCCCCGCGACCGAATTGATGACGATGGCACTGGCCGTCCCGATCACGACCGAGATCAGCGCCACCGCAGCTGCCACCCACAGTGTGTTGGCAAAGGCCCACATCATCCGCTCGTCCGCGATCATCTCGCTGAACCACATCGTGGTCCAACCGCGCCAGGGCACGATGGAGGGCAACTTCGAATCGTTGAACGCGGCCCCCGACATCACGATCAGCGGGGCGAGCATGAAGGTCAGGAACAGCACCATGTAGACATGGGCAAGGTTCTGGCGAAGTTTGTGCATGGCCGGCCCCCTACTTCGCGATATCGGACAGCTTGACCCGGAACAGCCACATCGCGACCGACACGAAAAGCGTGCACAGGATCAGAAGCAGGAAGGCGTAAGCGCTGGCGGTGTTCCAATCCAGCGCGTCATTGAACGTCTCGTTGATCGTCTGGGTGAACCATTGCGAGGTGGTGGAGCCCAGGATCGACGGCACCAGCAACGACCCCGCCGACAGCATGAACACCATCACGCAGCCACTGGCGATGCCGGGCTTCGCGTGCGGGATCACGATGCGCCAATGGATCTTCCACCAGGGCGCGCCCAGATCTTCCGCCGCCTCGATCTGGTTGGTGTCCAGCGACTGGATCGCGTTGTAGATCGGGAACAACATGAACAGAACGTAGGTGTAGATCAGCCCGATCACCACACCGGTAAAGCCCATGTTGGTCCAACGGATCGGGTCCTCGATCAGCCCCAAAGCCAGAAGAAGGGCGTTCAGCGGCCCCTTGAACGCAAGGATGATCCACCAGGCAAAGGCGCGCAGCACCTCGGACACCCACAGCGGGATGAAGAGGAGGAGGATAAGCGTCGGCAGCGACTTCGGGTTGACGATCTTGGCCATGTAATAGGCCAGGGGATAAGCCAGCATAAGGCACAGGCCTGCCACGACCATCGAATACCAGATCGTCAGCAGGAAGGTGCGCACCCGGACCGGAATCTCGAATTCAATCCCGAACAGGCTTGAGGTGACCTGCCCCTCAAACACCTTGAGGTAGTTGTCGGCACTATAGACATCGCGCGGCCCGCCGATTTCAGAGACCGGCAGATAAGGGCGGAAGCTTTGCTCGAACAGGGTGATGTTCGGCACGATCACCAGCATCAAGAGCCAGAATGCCACCAGTAGGCACATGATCAGCGTCAGGCCGGACCCGTAGCGGCGCAAAAGCTCTTGCATCGTCAGCCCCTTACGTTGGCGTCGGGCAGGATCGCAGCCCGCGCGGCGTCAAAGGACATGAACATTTTCGCGCCCAAGGCAGGCACCGTGGCCGACCCGTCGTTGCGCAGCTCTGACGTCAGCGCAGCACCACTGTCGCTGGTGGCGTGGACGGTGATGAAATTGCCCTCGAAGGACACGTCGCCCACTGTGACCGGGATCGCGTTTTCCGCGCCTGCGGTGGCAGACAAAAGCGTGTGTTCTGGCCGGACATAAAGCTTGCCCGCCTTGCCAGACACCTCGCCCAGCCGGGCGCGAAAACTGCCATGCGGGGTGGCAAAGCTGGCCATGCCGCTTGCAGCCTGCTGCACTTCGCCCGCGAAGATGTTGTTTTCGCCGACAAAGCTGGCGACGAACCCGTTGACCGGGTTGTTGTAGATCTCGCGAGGGTCGGCGATCTGCTGGATGCGGCCCTGGGACATGACACCCACCCGGTCCGACATCGCCAAGGCTTCGCCCTGGTCATGGGTGATGTAGATGAAGGTGACCCCGGTCCGCTTTTGAATGGCGCGCAACTCGGCCCGCATGTGCTGGCGCAGCTTCAGGTCAAGCGCGGACAGGGGTTCATCCAGCAGCATGACCTGCGGTTCCACCGCCAATGCACGGGCAATGGCCACCCGCTGCTTCTGGCCGCCGGACAGCTGGCTGACCATCTTGTCAGCCGCACCGGGAAGGTCGACCAGCTTCAAAAGCTCTTCCGCCTTCTTCCGGCGCGTGGCCTTGTCGACGCCGCGCACCTCAAGGCCAAAGCTGATGTTCTCCCAGATCGGCATCAGCGGGAACAAGGCGAGGTTCTGGAAGATCAGCGCGGTCGGGCGCTGGTTCGGGCGCTGGCCCTTCATGTCACTGCCGCCGATGCGGATCGTGCCCTGAGTCGGCTCGATAAAGCCCGAGACCATGCGCAGTATCGTGGTCTTGCCGCAGCCCGAGGGCCCAAGGAACGAAAAGAACTCCCCCCGGCCGGATCGAGACATTGGCATTGTCGACAGCGCGGAAAGTCCCGAAATCGCAGCAGACATTCTCCAGATCAATTCCCGCGCTCATGGCCGTCGTGTTCCCCTGATGATCGTCTTTTTGTGGCAGACTTGTTTTTTGTGACAGGCTAGCAGGCAGCATTGCCCGTTCAATGGCTATCGCCAGATCGGCCCAAGGTTTGGGTCCAAAGCGACAAGCCAGCGCGAAAATGAGGCACGCCGAGCCCCTTCGGACCCGGCGTGACCATCTGACTAGTGTCGCACTCAGGCGGCCTTGTACTTGTCGGCGTATTCCGAGCGCTTTGCGATGAACTCGGCCGACTGGTCGGGCCACCACCACAGCTTGGAAAGCGCTTCATCATTGAAGGTGCCGCTGTAGTAGGCCGAGACCTCCGGATCGAGGAGATCAGCCGCGCCTTTGCCCACCGGGTTCGACGAGAAGGCCGAGGCCCAGCCCGCTGCACCCTCGGCGGTTGAGACGAACTTCACGAACTCATGCGCCTGGTCGATGTTGGTGGCGTTCTTCATCATAACGAAGCCCTGGTGCCAGGCAAAGGCGCCTTCCACCGGAGCGACGTAGGCGAAGCCGTCCTTGCGAAGGTTGAAACCAGTCGAATCCCAGCAAAGGCCGACCGTTGCACCGTTGGCGGTGAAGCCCGCATTCGCTTCGTTTTCGCCAGACCACCATTGGACGACGTTGCCTTTGGCCGCGACGGCTTCTGCCAACGCGATGTCCCAAAGCTCGACCATGGCAGCCATGTCCGTGTATCCGTCCATCCACGGGCGCGGCAGCTTGCCTTGCGCGTCAAGCCAGCGGCCCATGGCAGCCAGCGTCGAGTGCGGACGCAGCACGGCCGAGTTATCGGCGCTGAAAAGATCGCCCAGCGACGGCGGGTTCGACAGCTTTGCGTCGGCACTGTTCACGACCAGCGACTCGGTGCCCCAGTTGGAAGGCACGTAGTAAAGCTGTCCGTCAGCGCGGCTGCGCTCACCGGCCGACCCGTCGGCAAGGCCAGGAAGGTAATTGTCCATCGCCAGTTTCGATTCGTCGAACGGCTGAAGCAGGCCGTTCGAGTTCCAGCCGCCCCAGCGGTCAATGGTCGGCTCCAAGAGGTCGATCCCGCCCGCTTCCAGCGCGACCTTGCCTTCGGCAAACATCGTGTCCTGGTCCGGCAGTTCCTTGAAGTTCACCTTGATGCCGGTCGCGGCTTCGAAGGCCGGGAAGACTTTCTCGGCCAGCGCAGGATAGCCGGCCCAGCCGACGAAGTTGATTTCGCCCGACGAGGCAAGCGCCTTGGACGAGATGATCGCCGGGGCGGCAAGAATGCCCGCACCCGCGGCAGAGCCTTGCAGGAACCGGCGACGGTTGAAGGCAGAGGTTGATTTTTTCACTAGTGGTCTCCCTGGTTTGATCGGATCAGAGGCTCGGGCTGTCCCCGGTTTTTCTGGTTGTGGTCGTCCATGTCCGGCACGCTTTCGTTCGGTAACTCTGGCCGGTAACAGTCAGATGTCATCCGCCGAAAGCGGTCCCCGGGGGCAAGTCTACTCTGGTTTCCACCGCCCCTGTCAACGTGCCTGTCACAACCTGGCAGGAATGGGGGTAACGCCTGGATTTATGCCTGTTTTCCAGTCGCTTGCAGCTCAAATTCCGATCTGTCCGGCCAAGCCCCGGCCAAAGCGATTCGCCCCGCCGCCCGCCTTTCGCAACCCAAAGGCGATCCGCTTGCCACGCCCACATCTGTGAAGGCCCGCCGCCCGCGCGCCTGCCCTTCAGGTTTCGCTTGCACCCCGCGCCAAGCGATTGCATCCCTGCGGGGAAACCGGCCTGCAGGAAGAAAGGGATTCCATGACCATCCGCGTCACCGTCTGGGGCGAAAACGTCCATGAACATAAGAACAAGGTCGTGGCCGAGGTCTATCCCAAAACCATGCACGGTACGATCGCCGAGGCGCTGAATACGCAGGACGGCCTCACCGCGACCACCGTCACCCTGCAAGACCCCGACCATGGGATGACCGCCGCGAAACTGGCGGCCACCGATGTCCTGATCTGGTGGGGCCACGCCGCCCATGGCGATGTGGCCGATGAGGTGGTCGAACGTGTCTGCAACGCCGTCTGGGGCGGCATGGGGGTGATTTTCCTCCACTCCGCCCATTTCGCCAAACCGTTCAAGCGCCTGATGGGCGCGCCTTGCAACCTCACCTGGCGCGAGGCGGGGGAACGGGAACGCCTCTGGGTCACCTCCCGCCAGCACCCCATCGCCCGTGGCATCCCCGACCATTTTGAGCTTGAGACCGAAGAGATGTACGGCGAACCCTTCGGCGTGCCCGAACCCCTGGAAACTGTCTTCATCAGCTGGTTTGCGGGGGGTGAGGTGTTCCGCTCGGGCCTGACCTACAAGAGTGGCGCGGGAAATATCTTCTACTTCCGCCCGGGGCATGAAACCTATCCGACCTATCACCAGCCGCCTGGTGCAAAGGTGATCGAGCCAATGCCGTCG
>JAAUPC010000249.1 GCA_012036325.1 Paracoccaceae bacterium | reverse complement strand
CGCTGGCGTCGTGGTCAACCGCCTCCCCCGGATTGGCGACCGCCCGGCGGCCGATGCCACCGAAGCGGAGTGGCGGCCGATCCTGCCACCCCGCCCGACGCCCGCCCGATTGCGCTTTATGCGGCCAGTTTCGAGAACCCCGATGCCAAGCCTGTGCTGGCCATTGTCCTGATCGATAATGGCAATGGGGAACTTGACCGCGCGGCCTTGCCGCCCTGCCCTTCCCGGTGAGTTTCGCGCTGGATCCGATGGACCCTGCCACGCCGGACCATGCCGCCATCTACCGGGCGGCGGGCAAGGAAGTGGTGATGCTGGCCACGGGCATTGCCACTGGCGCACAAGCTTCGGATGTCGAGGTGGCCTTTCAGTCGATGGAACAGGGCCTGCCCGAAGCCGTTGCCGTGATGGATCTGGCGGAAGCGGCGTTTCAGGACACACGCCCGCTGGCAAGCCTGGTGGTGCCGGTGGTTGGCGCGCAAGGGCGGGGCTTGCTGACCTGGGATCAGGGCCTGAACGCCGCCGATCAGGTCGCCCGGCGCGAGGATATTGCCGCTGCGGTGATCTTCCGCGACCTGACCTCATCCGGGACGGATGGCGCGGCGATCCGCCGGGTTCTTGACCGGGCCGTGTTCAAGGCCGGGCAGGATGGCCGGGTGACGGTTGCGGCCAATGCCACGCCCGAGACTGTGGCCACGCTTCTGGAATGGACGGTCGAAGGCCGCGCCGCGACGGTGGCGATCGGCCCGCTGACGGCGGTGATGACGGTCGAGTAAGGCGCGCTTCGGGGCAGCTGGTCCCGCCCCTGCGGGCTGGAAAACGAGCCCTCAGGTATTCCCGCGCCGGGTGAAAAGGCCCGCATCCTCGGCCGCGCGACGCAGGGCGTTGGATTTGTTAACGGTTTCCTGATACTCAGCCTCGGGGTCGCTGTCGTAGACGACGCCGCCCCCGGCCTGGATATAGAGGGTCTCATCCTTCAGGACGGCAGTGCGCAGGGCGATGCAGAAGTCCATCTCGCCATTGGCCGCGAAATAGCCGACGCCACCGCCATAGATGCCGCGCTTTTCGGGCTCCAGCTCGTCAATGATCTCCATCGCGCGGACCTTTGGCGCGCCTGAGACGGTGCCTGCGGGCAGACCGGCGAGAAGCGCCGACAAAGCATCCTCACCATCGGCAATCTCACCCACCACGTTCGACACGATATGCATGACGTGGCTGTAGCGTTCGATGATGAAGGTTTCAGTGGGGCGGACGGTGCCGACTTTTGCCACCCGTCCCACATCGTTGCGGCCAAGGTCGAGAAGCATCAGATGCTCGGCCCGTTCCTTGGGGTCAGCCAGAAGGTCAGCCTCCAACGCGCGGTCTTCTTCCGGCGTGGCGCCGCGCTTGCGGGTGCCGGCGATGGGGCGGACGGTCACCTCACCATCGCGGAGGCGCACGAGGATTTCGGGGCTGGCGCCCACGACCTGAAAGCCGCCGAAGTTGAAGAAGAACATGAAGGGCGATGGGTTGGTGCGCCGCAAGGAGCGGTAGAAGGCGAAGGGCGGCAGTTCAAAACGATGCGCCCAGCGTTGGCTGGGGACGACTTGGAAGATGTCACCGGCGCGGATATAGGCCTTGGCCTGTTCCACGGCGGCCTTGTAGCCTTCATGCGTGAAGTTTGACTGTGGCGGGCCGACCGGGGCCACCTCACCCAGATCGCGGGCAGCACTTGGCGCGCGGTCAAGGTCGCGCAGCGCGTCCATCCACCCGTTCCGCCGCTTGCGCATAGGCCGCCCCGGGCCGAGAGGCCGGACCCAACCCAGGCCGGAGAGACCACCGTCACATCGCCCTTGGCCCCGTCCAGTACCGCCACGACCGAGGGGCGCATCAGCACGGCATCGGGCAGGCCGAGGGGATCGGGGTTCACGTTGGGCAGGTGTTCGACCAGACGGATCATGTCATAGCCAAGATAGCCGAAAAGTCCCGCTGCCACCGGGGGCAGGCCATCGGGCATATCGACCCGGCATTCGGCGATCAGGGCGCGCAAGCTGTCCAAGGGCGCGTCGGCCAGGTCGGTGAAAGCCTGCCGGTCAAAGCGCGCTTCGCGGTTGATGCGGGCCTTTTTGCCGTGGCATTGCCAGATCAGGTCGGGCTTCATGCCGACAACGGAGTAGCGGCCCCGCACCTCACCGCCCGTCACGGATTCCAGCATGAAGGTTTCGGACCGGGCATCGCCCAGCTTCAGCATTAGGCTGACCGGCGTGTCGAGATCGGCCGCCAGCCGCGCCCAGACCACCTGGTTGCGGCCTGCGGCCCAGCCCGCCTCAAAACTGGCGAAATCGGGCGACAGTTGCATCAGGGCAAGCTCGCATGGATGGCGTTGATTGTGGCCTGGTCGATGCTGATGCCCGCCTCGCTGGTCAGGGCGGTGGTGAAGGCGTTGAACGCGTCCGAGGCGATGGCCTGTTCGGCTTGCGCCATCAGCGCGGTCTTCAGCGCCTCGGCATCCGGGCCTTCGGTGGCGGCGGGCAGGATGCGGTCAAGCCGGACGACGGCGACGAAACCTTGCGCCTCGATCACGCGGACATCGCCTTCGGCCATGGTGAAAGCGTCGGCCAACAGGGTTTCCGGCGTGTTGGCGATGAAGCCGTCACGCGCGGTTTCGGGCGTCACATCGACGATGCCGAAGCTGCCGATCGCGGCACCGCCTTCGATGGCGGTCTTGATCTCGATCGCGCGGTCAGAGAGGGCTCTGGTCAAGGCTTCGGCCTGCCAGGCCGCCGCCACGTCTTCGCGCGCGTCGGCAAAGGGGATCGGGGCGGAGGGCACGATTTCATCCAGCCGCAGGGCGACGATGCCGCCGTCTTCCAACACGATGGCTTCAGCGAAATCGCCTTCGGCCACGGCATCGGCAGCGGCGCGGAAGGCGGGGTAGCCTTCGATCACCGTGTCACCCTGCAGGCCGGGGACATAATCGACTGTGGCCAGAGCAAGGCCAGCGTCGGTCACGAGGTTTTCAAGGGTCGCCCCGCCGGCCAGAAGGTCATCGACCAGTTCCACCTTGTCAGAGATCAGGCGGCGCGCGGCGTCGGTCTGGATCTCGATGGCCAGGGTATCGCGGACCTCTTCGAAGGTGGTCTCTTCGGCTGCGAGCACCGCCGCCACCCGGAAAAGTGCGGGGCCAAGATCGGTGGGCAAAGGCCCGGCCACGCCGCCTTCGGCGAGGGCAAAGATCGCCTCACCGGTGTCGCCAAGATCTTCGCGGGTCATGTCGCCCATGTCGATGGCATCGAGCGTCAGGCCGCGTTCGGCGACCAGGGTCTCGAAGGCCTCACCAGCTTCAAGGCGGGCGCGGGCGGCATCGGCGGCGGCTTGATCGGGATAGACCAGCCGTTCGACAAGACGGCGTTCCGGGACGACGAATTCGGCAAGCCGGTCTTCGTAAAGCTGCTTCAGGACGGTGTCATCCACCGGCTGATCCGGGGCAATCGCTTCGGGCAGAAGGGCTGCATAGGTGATGCGTTTGGCTTCAGGCTTGGTGAAAAGCGCTATGTTTTCGGTGTGATAGGTGGTCAGCTCAGCCTCGGTCGGGGTGGGGACCGGGGTGGTCAGGTCCGCCTCGGCCAGCCGCAGCATGGAAAAGCCGCGCCGTTCGGCGGCCCAGGCGTAAAGCGTATCGGTCAGGGGCGCGGGGGCGGCAAAGCCACCCACGACCACGCCTTGCAGAAGTTCCCGCGTCACATCGCGGCGCAGGCCCGATTCAAACTCCGCCTCGGTCTGGTTGTTGCGGTCAAGGGTGAAGCGATAGGCCTCACGGTCGAAGGTGCCGGAGACACCCTTGAACGCGTCCATCGCCGTCAGTTCGGCCGCAACCGCAGCATCGCCGACCGAAATCCCGATGCGCTGCGCTTCATTGTCGAGCGCGCCCGCACCACAAGGCCCTGCAGGACCTGCCGGTCGAGCCCGAAGGCCAGCGCCTCTTGCGAGGAGATCGGCTGCCCGATCTGCTGCGAGAAGGCGTTTAGCTGGCCCTGGAAGGCGCGGGCGTAATCGTCGGTGGTGATCTCGGCCTCGCCGACCTGGGCCACCCGCATCACGCCGCCGGAAAAGCTGGTCACGCCAAAGCCGCCAAGGCCAAGGATCAGCATGCCCATCAGGACCCAGACAGCGGCCTCTTTGGCCTTGCTTTTCGGGCGCTTCGTATCGTCGTCCGGGGTCTTCGCCATGGGTCTGCCTTTGGGTTTCGGTGGCCAAGTGATTAAAGCGAAGGGGTCGGGGGGGCAAGATCAAGATCGCCCCGTCCGGCCCCGTGTCAGGGCACAATCCTGTCAGGGATGAAAGGCTGCCAGCCTGCGGAACATTTCGGCAATTCCGGCGGCATCGACATTGGCGAAAGCGATGCGGATCTGGCGCTTGCCAGCGGCCGATCCTGCGGGCTGGAACATCGTGCCGGGAAGCATGAGGAGCGAGGCTTCGGTCACCAGCCGCTTGCACAAGACATCGCTGGCCATGTCGAACGGGTGTTCGACATAGGCGAAGTAAGCG
The DNA here is from genome assembly GCA_012036325.1 of Paracoccaceae bacterium. Classification (GTDB taxonomy): domain Bacteria; phylum Pseudomonadota; class Alphaproteobacteria; order Rhodobacterales; family Rhodobacteraceae; genus Tabrizicola. The sequence continues at coordinate 1,107 of JAAUPC010000249.1, read as the reverse complement.
CCACAGCCGAGGAGCTTCCAGCCGGTCAGCGCGGCAAAGCCTTCGGTCATCGCGCGGCGGCGCGACAGGATCTCATCCCGTTCCCCCGCCACCCATTGCGCCAGGTTGCGCATGCCCCAAAGGGCACCGATCTGGCCCAGCTGCGCGGGGCAGATTGCGACGGTATCGAGGAATTTCTCAACTTCGGCCAGCCGCGCCTCGGAGGCGATGACGGCACCGACCCGGTGGCCGGTCAAGCGGTAGGCCTTTGAAAAGCTGTAAAGATGGATGAAGGTTTCCGCCCAGTTGGGGTCGGTGAACAGATCATGTGGCGCGCCGGTCCGGCTGTCGAAATCGCGGTAGGTTTCATCGACGATCAGGGCGATGCCATGGGCGCGGGCCAGATCGCGGAAGGCGGTCAGGGTGGCTGCCGGGTATTCCACCCCGCCAGGGTTGTTCGGGCTGACCAGCACGATCGCGCGGGTGCGGGGGGTGACAAGGGCTGCGGCGGCCCCGGCATCGGGGATGAGTGTCGGGCCGGTGTCGAGCGGTACGGCGGTGACCGAGGCCATGTCCAGCCACATCTTGTGGTTGAAATACCACGGCGTGGGCAAGATCACCTCGTCGCCGGTTTTCGCAAGTGTGGACATCACGGCGGTGAAGGCCTGGTTGCAGCCCTGGGTGATGGCGATCTGATCGGGGGCAATGGCGCGCCATAGGCGGCAGACCATTGCAGCGCGACTTCGGCGCGGAGCGCATCCAGCCCGAGCACCGGGCCATAGAGATGCGCCTCGGGGTCGTTCAGGGCGACCTCCGCCAGGGCCTGACGCAGCGCCTGACGAGAGCCAGTAAGAATCTTATCCGGCGAACGGGGCAGTACTCTTTGGTAATCAGGAAATTTGCCGTCAACGAGTTTGGACGTAAAAGTGAATTCTGTTGTCGGTCGCACGTAGATCGCGTCGACCTGGCCCACCAGACTCTGCGCGGCCGGCAGGACGTCGGAGGATTTGGGGGCCGGCGCCTCCTCGACGGGATCGAGCTGGCCGACTCCGTCACGCTCGACCGCACAAGCTGCTCTACCAGTCGTACGAGTGCGGAGGGCTGCTCGTCCGCGAGCCGGGGGGCTCC
>JAAUPC010000248.1 GCA_012036325.1 Paracoccaceae bacterium | reverse complement strand
GGGAAGCCCGGCTTCCAGCTGATCCAGAACCAACGGACCAAGCGCGGGATCGGTGATGTTCTGACTTGCCACCGCGCCCACTTTTGCCCGGACGTGGGCGCAGCGGGCGGCGACGGCGGGGGAGGAGGAGGAGATGGCCATGCCGAATTGGCCGGTCTTGGCGCAGCGGGCGACGATGGAGAAGGTCATTTGCCGTCGTCCGGGATCACGGCGGTCCCGTCGATTTCCACAAGCCAGCTTGGCCGGGCCAGCGCGGTGACGACCACCCCGGTGGAAACCGGATGCACACCTTTGATATACTCCCCCATCGTGCGGTAGACCGCCTCGCGGTGGCGGACGTCGGTCAGGTAGACCACGACCTTGCACAGGTGGCTCATGTCGCCGCCAACCTCCGTGAGCAGTTGGCGGATGTTCTGCATTACCTTGTGGGTCTGTTCCACCGGGTCATGGCTGCCGATGTCGGCGGCGGTATCAAGGTCCTGCGGACACTGGCCGCGCAGGAACACGATACGGCCCCGCGCCACGACGGCCTGGGCGAGGTCATTGTCGAGCTTCTGTTCAGGGTAGGTGTCTTTCGTGTTGAACTTGCGGTGGCGGAAATGGGTCATCGTCGGGTCCAGTGGGTTGGGGCGGTTACGGAATGGAGCGCGTTCCGCGCGAAGACCTTTTGTCTCGCGTTTCTGCGTGAAGGACGCAGAAACGTTCGGGCGGGTGCCTCCGGCGGGGATATTTGGGCAAATGTGAAAGGGCTAGGGTCATGGCAGGAGGCTTTGGCCGGGGGCCAGCGCGGCGATTTCGCGGCGGAAAGTGAGGGCGTCGCCTTGGTCGGGCTGGTCGAGGGTTTCGGCCCAGTTGCGGCCTGCGTAGGTGGCCCAGGCGATGGGGCCGGGGGCGGCGGCGTCGCCGATGAGCTTGAGGGATCGGGTCCCGGCGGCCTGCCAGTCAAGGGCTTTGGTCTGGTGGTAGAGGCTGTCGTTCGGGGTGCGGGAGGTGACGTAAAGCACGGCGTCGGTTGCGAGGGCTGACTGGCGGCCGTCCAGGTGCAGCCGAGCGTTATGTCTTTTGGGCCAATAGCCTCCGGCGCTTTGCTGAAGTGGAAGGTGAGGTCCAGATCGATCAGGCGACGCATGATCGTGCCCTGTTCCAGCGTGTTGTCGGTCCATTCGGCGACGCGGGCGGCGGGGGTGACGAAGTGGACCTTGTTGCCTTTCTGGACGAGGAGTTCGGCGAGGACAGAGCCCATGTAGAAGTGATCGTCATCGTAAAGCGTGACGGTCAGGCCTTCGGGGATGCGGCCTGCCATGAGGTCATCGGGGGTATAGATGGGCATGCCGGGATCGGTGGGGATGGGGTGGAGGTGCAGGCGTGCCACGGCATCGCGTCGCCAGGTGGCACCGGTGGCGATGGCGACATGGTCGGCTTGCATGGCGAGGATGTCGTCGGGCGTCAGGGGGCTGTCGCGGTAGATTTCCACGTTCGGCATCGGGGCAAGCTGGCCGGTACGGTAGTCAGCGACGCGGCCCCAGGCTGACAGGCCGGGAAGCTGGCGTTCTTTGGTCACCCGGCCGCCGAGGGTGGTTGAAGCCTCGGCCAGCGTGACCTTGTAGCCACGTCTGGCGGCTTGCAGGGCGGCCTCCAACCCCGTCGGGCCTGCGCCGATGATGAGGACGGATGTGCTTGCCCCCTTGGGGCGGGCACGGTCGGGGTGCCAGCCCTTGCGCCATTCTTCCATGAAAGCGGTGTTCTGGGTGCAGCGGCTGATCCCGCCGGTCATGTCGCCCGAGACACAGATGTTGCAGCCGATGCATTCGCGGATGTCTTCATAGCGGCCTTCCTGCACTTTCAGCGGCAGGAAGGGGTCGGCGATGGAGGGACGGGCCGCACCGATGAAGTCAAGGATGCCCGCCTTGATCTGGCGCACCATCGCGTCGGGCGAGGTGAAGCGGCCGACACCGACGACGGGTTTGGACGTGAGGTCCTTGATGCCTTTGACGAGGTCCTCTTGCGCGGCCTCGGGCGTGAATCGGGAGGTGCCGGAGCAAGCCTCCCAAGTGCCATGGGCCAGGTCCCAGAGGTCGGGAAGATCTGCGTGCATGGCGATGAAGTCGCGGAGTTCGGCGTTGGAAAAACCGTGCGTGCCAGCTTCGTGGAGCGACATACGCAGGGTGATGCCAAGTTCGCCTTTCGTGGTTTCGCGTGCGTCTTCAACGATCTCGCGCAGGAACCTTGAGCGGTTTTCCAGGCTGCCGCCGTATGCGTCTCTGCGCTGGTTGGTGGCGCGGGAGAGGAAGTGCTGCAGGATGCCAAAGCCATGCGCGCCGTAGAGGCAGATGAGGTCGAAGCCCGCCTGTTGGCTGCGGCGAAAGGCGTTGCGGAACCAGCGGCGCAGGTCCTGGATGTCCTCACGGTCCATCGTGCGGGCCTGGACGGGGTCAGAGGTGAAGGTCAGGATCGGGCCGCCGGTGACGGCGAGGGGCACCTCACGGGAGTAGAGGTTGGGGCCGTTGATGCCGGAATAAGCGAGCTGGATGCCCGCGAGTGCCCCGTGGGATTTCATCGCCTCGGCCATGCGGGCAAGGGCGGGGATATCCTTGTCTTCCCACAGGTGCTGTTCGATGAAGGGGGTGATCTCCGAGGTCGGGTGAATTTCGGTCTGTTCGGTGAAGATCACGCCCCAGCCGCCCTCGGCCTTGGTGCGGCGCATCTCCGTCACGGCAGAGGGGTCGCGGTAGCCGCCGCCGTTGCAATGCGGGACCTGGTAGAAGCGGTTCTTGGCCAGCTTGGGGCCAATGCGCAGCGGTTCGAACAGGATGTCGTGGCGGGGGTCGCGCATCTAAAACTGCCTCAGGTCGGCGGATTGGGTGGACAGGCGGTAGGGGTCGCGGGGCGGGAGTTCGGCGATGAGGAGCGCGGGGGTGTCACCGGCTTGCGCCAGAATCTCGCCATGCGGACCGGCGATGAGGGAGTGACCGACGTAAGCCAGGTCACCCTCGGCCCCGCAATAGTTGGCATAGGCGATGCTGACGGCGTGGTTCGCGGCCATGGCGGGGACGGTGTGGCGGACGACATGGGTGAAGGGTTGCATGTTGGCTGTGGGGGCCAGGATCACGGTCACGCCACGGTCGGCGAGCAACTTGATGTGGGGCGCGAATTCTATGTCGTAACATATCAGGATTGCTGCGGTTTCTGATCCCAGGCTGAAGGTGGGCAGGCTGTCACCGGGGGTATAAAGCGCGCGTTCCCGCGGGCCGTACAGCTGGACCTTGCGGTAGGTGCAGAGAAGCGCGCCGTCGGGGCCAAAGCAGACGGCGGAGTTGTGAACAGTGTCGCCGTCGCGTTCGGCATAGCCGGTGACGAGGGCGGTTTGCGCGGTCTTTGCGGCCTTGGCCAGGCGGTGCATCGGCGGGCTGTCGAGGGGGAGCGCGCGGGCGGGAATGTCAGGCTGATTGTAGCCCTGCAGCCAGACTTCGGGCAGGACCAAGGCAGAGGCACCCATCGCGGCGGCGGCCTTGAGGGCTGCTTCGGCCTGGGTGAGTGCGGCTTCCAGGTCTTGCGCGGGTGAGGTGCCCTGCCAGAGTGCGAGTTTCATGCGTTGCACCGGGGGGCCAGCCCCCCGGACCCCCCGGGATACTTGTGGACAGATGAATGGGGGGCCGGGTATGAACGGCCCCCCACTTTGGCGCTTACTTTTTCAGGTTGGTCCAGATCGCGTCGTAAAGCTCTTGCGTTGCCTGGTCGCAGGCCTGGGCGAAGACGCCGGGTGTGATGCCTGCGGGAGGGTTGTTTTCCGGGCTGTTCTTGATTGCGTCATCCAGGAACGGCTCCACCCCCGTCACGCCCGAGGTATAGGCGGCGTAGTTGGTGACGGCGGCGGCATTTTCTGGTTCAAGCAGGAAGTTCATGAACTTCAACGCGTTGTCGCGGTTCGGCGCGTCTTTCAGGAGGACCATGTTGTCCATCCAGAGGACGTGGCCTTCCTTGGGGTAGGAATATTCCACATTCGCGCCCTCAGCCCGGGCCTTGGCGGAAAAGCCGTTGTAGATCATGCCTGCCGCCGCATCGCCGCTGACGAGCACGTCCTTGGCGATGTCCGAGCCGAAGCTGGCCCAATGCTGCTTGGCGTTCAGAAGCATGTCGTTCAGGGCCTTCAGCTGCGCCCGGTCTTGGGTGCATTGCGGGATGCCAAGGTAAAGCGAGCCAAGGATCAGCACCTCATTCTGGCTGTCGAGGACGTTGATCTTGCCCTGCAGCTCGGCCGGCGGGTCAAACAGGATGGCAAGCGAGGAGATGTCGCCCGCATAGACATCCCGGTTCACGGCAAAGGAGGTGGAGCCCCACTGGTAGGGGATGGAATGGGTGCGGGCGGGGTCGAAGGGCACGTCCATCCATTGCGGCGCGATGTTGGTGTGGTTGGGCATCTCCTCGGGCGTGTAGCTGTCGAGCATGCCATCGGCGGCCATGATACCGACCATGAAATCGGCGGGGACGGCCACGTCGTACTGGCCCATCTTGCCAGCCTTGAGCGACGCGAGCATCGCTTCGTTGCTGTCATAGGTGTCGATGGTGACGGTGATCCCGGTCTCAGCCTGGAACTTGTCCACAAGCTCTTGCGGGATGTATTCGAACCAGTGGTAGACCTTCAGTTCCCCTTCCGCGAAGGCGGGCGAGGCGAGGAAGGCGGTGGTCAGGAGAAGCTTTTTCATGTGGGTTTCCCTGGAGTTGCGGGCGCTTGGCGGCCCTTGCGGTTGATAAGGTAAGCGGCAGTCACGAAAAGGACGCTGACCAGAAGCATCAGCGTGGAAATGGCCATGATGTTGGGCTTGATGCCCTGTTTCACGGAACCGAAGATGGCGGTCGGGAGTGTCTCCATCCCGGCACCCTTGACGAAGTTGGTGATGATGAAATCGTCAAGGCTGATGATGAAGGCCAGCAGCCAGCCCGAGATCACCCCCGGCATCAGAAGCGGCAGGAGGATCAGGCGAAAGGCCTGGGCGCGGGTGGCGTAAAGGTCGCGGGCGGCCTGTTCGTAGGTGCCCTCCACCCCCTCAAGCCGGGCGGCGATGGGCAGGTAGGCGAAGGGGATGCAGAAGGTGATATGGGCCAGAAGGATGGTCAGGTAGCCGGTGGTGAGGCCGATGGTGGAGAAGAAGATCAGGGTCGCGACGGCGATGACAATCTCGGGCACCATGAGGGGCAGGTTGATGAGCGCGAAACTTGCCTGACGGCCACGGAACGGCCCCGCGCGCAGCAGGGCGAGGGCGGCTGCGGTGGCGATTGCGGTGGCGGTAGTGGCAGCGATCAGCGCGATGGTGAGGGAGTTCCAGGCGGCCTGGCGGAAGCGCGCGGCCTCAGGCCCGGTGAAGACATCAGCGTACCAGCGGACCGAAAAGCCGCCCCATTCGGTGATCGAGGCCGAGCCGTTGAAGCTGTAGACCGCGACGACGGCGAGGGGGGCGTAAAGGACGATCAGGCAGAGGATCGTCAGGGGCAGGAAGCCGGGGTAGTGGCGGACGCCCTTCATGTGCGCCCCCCTGGATGGACAAGCCGGGTGCCCCCCCCACCCCATCCCTCCCCCCACGCGGGGGGAGGGGGGCGCGGGATGGTGGCCGTTCTGCATAAGGGCGCGGCCGGGCGGCTCCCCTC
>JAAUPC010000247.1 GCA_012036325.1 Paracoccaceae bacterium | reverse complement strand
GCGGCTTGCCCGTGTCGCAGGTCTGCTCGGTGGGCTGGACGAGCGGTTGCGCCGGGGGCCTGAGGGCTGGCGCCACAGGCTCGCCCTGATCGAAGCGGCCGACCTAAGCTGGTTCGCAGGCGACCGCATCGGGCCGGATCGACTCGCGCTGTGGATCGCCCTGCGCCTGTCTGGAGTGCAAGACGACACTGCCGCTCTGGCACGGGTCGGATGGGCGGTGCGGCGCCTGACGGGGGGACCAGGCCCGGAGGTCGACCTGGCCGCTTTTGTGGATCGCCGTGACCCCGAGACCTTGGCGGATGAGGCGGAGCCCTTTGCGGATCGCGCGGGGGGTTGGCTGGGCCTGATGGCGGAAGCTGCCGATCTGCACCCGATCAGTCGTGCCTGCATGGGCTTTCACATGTGGAGCTTGGCGGGTCTCGGGCAGCACGGAGACGGGATGGAAGCGGCTGTCACGGCCGCGCGGATAGCGACCAGCGAGGGCAAGGGAGCGATATTTGCCCCTCTTGCCATGGGCGGGGCAGGAGGCCTTCGCGCCGGTGGCCCGCCCGCTGACCGTCTGGCGCTCTGGCTCGACGGGATGGAGACGGCCTGCCTGACCGCGATGCGGCACCTCGACGACGTCGAGGCTTGGTCAGTGCGGGCCGAAACCGAGATCGCCACGCTTTCGGGCAGAACACCGCCAACCTTGCGCGCCGTGCTGACCGAGTGGCCGCTGGTCTCCGCGCCGATGGCAGAGACACTGACGGGTGCCAGCCGCGCTGCGATACAACGTAATCTGTCGTGGATGGAGACACGGGGGCTGATCAGAGAAGTGACCGGGCAAGGGCGCTACCGGATGTGGCGGTTTTCGGTCCCGGCATTTGGACCGGCATCTGGTGGATCTGGTCGAGGATGAATTGATCTGGCGCAGATGTCCAGATTTGGCGGCTGTAGTCGTGGGGCGTGAGGCCGCCGAGGGTCATTAGCCTTCGGACGAAGTTGTGAGTGAAGAGGGAACAGCCATCAGTTCAGTAGACTGATGGCCCGGCCTTCATACTTTCGACCGTCGCATGCTTGTGCCACTTTGCAACCCACCTGGGGTTGATGCCTAGGTCCCGGCTCAACTGCACGCGCCCCCCGTTCTGCCCTCGAACCAAGGGCAGGGGGGGCCCTCATTGTTGCCGGTCTGAGGGAATGCCCTCGAAAGTGTGATCGAGCCAATGGCGCACCATGGCTCGATCGTGGTGCTGCCGTGCCGAACCTGTCCGATAGTGCTTCCTTCCATTCCTGGGAAAGGATCACACCATCAAACTGTGAGACCGAACACCTAAGGTTTGTTCCGGCAGGGTCAGTTTGCCTTGCCGGTGTAGCAGTCCGTGCGCACCGTGGTGCAGACCTGAGTTGCCTGCGCCTGGGTCATCGGGCCCACGGCCACACCGGTCAGCTTGCCGTTCTTCGGGAACCGAGGCGAGAAGCCGGACAGCACCTCTCCATAGGTTCCCGACACGTCCTTCCAATGCGCCTGTGCTGCCCCTTCCGAGCTGAAAGCCCCAAGGTAGGCAAAGTAGGACCCACCTTCCGCTGATGCCGATGCCGGAGCCGCGGCCGGAAGCTCTGACGTCATCACCCCAGCAGGGTCAAGGACGGCAGGGTTCGACACGTTGCCACGGGAAGAGATCACGGCCGAGTTTTCCGTTTCAAGCGACGGTACGTTCACCGAGCTGCTGAGGGCGGCATCGTCCAGCTTGATGTTCTCCACCCGCTCGCGCAGGCTTTTGGTCACGCGGCGCGCGTCCATCGTGTTGTTCACGATCTTTGGCGTGATCAGCACCAGAAGTTCGGTCTGGCCCTTGGTGCTGGACTTGCGTCCGAACAGGCCACCCAGGATCGGTGTCTTCGACACGCCGGGGATACCGGCACTGCCACGGGTGGAACGGGTCTCGAAAAGACCGCCCAGGGCAATCGTCTCACCACTGTCCACCGCGACTGAACTGGTCAGGGTGCGCTGCGAGATGATCGGGTTGCCGGTCGAGGCATCGGTTTCGCCGACGGTCGACACTTCCTGATTGATGTTCAGCGTGACCGAGCCGGAGGAGTTGATGCGCGGCGTCACTTCGAAAATCACGCCCGTATCGCGGAATTCGACGGTCGACACGAACACATCGCTGTCGCCCGAGTCCTGTGCGGTGCGGACCGAGATCGGCACCTGGTCACCCACCACCAGACGGGCGGATTCGTTGTTCAGGATCATCAGGTTGGGCGAAGATACCACGGTAACCCGTGTGACATCTTCCAGGGCGCTGATGATTGCGTCAGGGCCTCCCGTGGCGCCGAGGACAGCCGTAAAGCCGGGCACTTCGGCGCTGATGCCGGTGCCGGTGGTCGACTGCGTCAAGCCAAGGCGTTCGCCGCCGTCTTCCAGGAAGTACTGCACACCATAGCGCAGTTCATCGTTCAACGAGACCTCGATGATCGTCGCTTCGACCAGAACCTGCCGTGGTGGCACGTCCAGCCGGTGCAGCATGCCCAGCACGCGCTGGTATTCGGCATGGGTTGCGTGGATCAACAGCGTGTTGGTGCTGTCGCTGGCCACGATCCGGGTGGCGTTCAGGTCTGCCGAAGCGCCGTCAAAGCTGGCTGCCATCAGGTCTTCTTCCGACGCGCCCTCTTCTGCGGCCGTTGCGCCGGCATTGGTCTCGACCTCGATACCAAGGATGCTGGCCAGCGTCGGGGCGATGTCCCCGGCGCGGGCATATTTCATGTCATAGGAATAGATCTGCGCGTCGTTCTGGCCTTCTTCGGTCAGACGCTTGATCCAGACGGCCACATCTTCCAGTGCGCTGGGTGTCTTGGCGACGGCAAGGATCGAGTTGTTTTCGGGGATCACCTCGAACACGACCAGGGGCTCAAAGCTTTCATCGGTCTCGACCAGGCGGTCCAGGCCGTTGACGATGGATTGCGCCGACCGGCCCCGGATCGGGAAGATGCCGACCGACCGGTTCGCAAGCCAGGCCACGTCAAAGCTGTTGATCGTCTCTTGCCAGGCGCGCTGGTCGGCCGAGGTGCCGGCCAGAACCACAATGTTGCGCTGCGCGTCGATGCCAACGATGCCTGCGCCCGCAAAGGGCTGCAGGATCGTGGCCATTTCCTGCGCGCCGATGTTCTGCAACGGCACCACCCGCAGCGAATAGCCGATCGGCACTTCGCGCCCGACGGAGGCCCCAATGCTGAGGTCGCCCGACAGCGGCACGATGGCAAAGCTGTCGCCGCGCCGGATCAGGGCAGCCCCGTTCTGCTTAAGCGCCAGTTCGAACACCTCGATCGCGGTGGTGCGGCTGATCGGCTGGGTTGACCGGATGTTGACCGTGCCGGTCACGCCGGGATCAAGCACATAATTCTCGCGGAGAAGTTCCCCCAGGATGGCGGCGGCGGCTTCGGCGATGGTCACGTCGACAAGATTGAGCGACACGGTCCGCTCACCGGCCGAGTTGACGGCCTCGCTGTCGCGGAACAGGGGTTGGCGTCCGGGGTAGATCGTGCCCTGGCCCGCTTCGACCATCGCGCCGCCGGTCACCCGGCCTTCTGACCGGTTGCTGGCCGCGCCGTCGCCCCCACCCAGGATCGTGTCTGCGCGCCAGCCTTCGACACCTTGGGTGTCTTTGCGTGACGTGATTTCATCACAGCCCACGACCAGAAGCGCCGCCGTGGCGCCCAGCAAAAAACGTTTCATCTTGTGCCCTACTCTGTTCGCGCCCGGATGTATCCCCAGTGCGCTGTGCCTCGTACTTGACGATGGGCTACCATAAGAACGGGTTGTAACTGCCTAGAAAGCCGAAACAATCAGGAAGAGAGCAATGATATGTGATCCATAAGCAACACCCCAACGGGTGCGTTTGGGCGGTTTTCCCACAGTCTTTCGCAAGGTTTCAACAGCCAGCGCCGACAAAGCCGACAGCCCCAAAACCCAAGCTATTGTGGCTGGGCCGACAAACGCTCCAACACCTGCTGCAAGCGAGATGTCACCGGTTCCCAAGGCTTCCACCCCGCGCCAAAGCCGAAAGCTGATTTGCAGCGCCCCAAGAATTCCGGCACCAAGGGCGGCCCCGGCAAGCGCGGTACCTGCATATTCGCCCAAAAAACCGGCAACCAGCCCCAGGGCGAGAAGGGGCAGGGTCCATTCGAACGGCAACCACCGCCAGGCCAGGTCTTGCGCCAGCATCAGGAATGACAGGCCCAACACCGCCGCGGTGACCGCTGCTTCGCCGCCAAGGAAGGCCCCTGCCAGCACCGGTGCAACCACAAGACCGACCCCAAGGCCCAGCGTTACCGGCCGCTGCCAACGCGTCACCGCAGCCTTGTCACCACCCGCCCGCAGCGCGGCCCGTACCACCAAAGCAAGCGGCCCTGCGCCCACCGCAGCGGCCATTGCGCCAGTGGCGGCGAGGGACAAAAGGACATCTTCGCTCAGCGCACGATCCTCACCGACAGGATGTCATAGCGCATCAGGCCACCCCGGAAGGCGAGGCCGCGTTGCGCAACCTGCGCCACCAGCCGCGCCGTGCCGCCGGTGGTCAGCGTCGCCTCTGTCTCGATCGTGTAGACGGGGCTGGCAAGTTCGACCAGCCAGGCGGCGGCACTGCCAAGGCGCGGCATGCCCTGACCCGTTGACCGGCGCAACAAGATGTCTTCCACATCGCTGGGTCCAAGACCTGGGATCGCGGCCAGTACAAGCCGAGGTGCAGTGGCCGGGTTTACCTGCGCGGTGAAATTCAGCGTCGTCAGATAGCGTGACGCGACCAGCGCCGACGCACGCGGCAGGCCCGCCGCCGTCAGCGCATCATAGACCGAGGCGGTGCCCCCTTCCGGGGTGCGCAGAAACCCCTCCAGAGCCTGCGCGATTGTGGCCGCGTCAAAGGCGTCGATGCCGGCATTCTCGCCAATGCTGGCCAGCGCCGGGGTCAGAAGTTCCGGGGGGGCGGCCAGCACGTCGATCTTTCCCGCCTCATCCTGGATACTGTAGGTGACGGTGCCTTCGGCCATCTGCAGCGTCACCTCGGTCCCGTCGCGGGGCGTGATCGGCTGATCGGGGTCGATCCGGCCAAGATCGGCCAGCGCCACGTTCAGCCCGCTCCGCGCCAGTTCGACCGCGCGGGTGGCGTTGACCTCGGCCCTGACCGCCAGCGCTTCGGTTCGTGAGGATGCCAGAAACGCCGCGACCGAAAGCAACAGTGCAAGCCCCACCCAAAGGACGGTGATCAGCACATAGCCCCGCGCGGCGCGGCGGCGGGTCAGCGCAATTCGCATTGCGGTTCCTCCAGCCCCGAGACGCCGAAAGCAGCAAGACAGGCCGCACTGCGGTTGGCAAAGACCCGCGCGGTAATCACCCGTTGGTCGCCCACCTCAACCGCGATGGCGGCGGGCAGGCCGGAGTTGCCGGTTTCATAGCGCCAGATCATCCCCTCCACCCCTTCACGCGGGAGCAGGTAGAGCAGGCGGATCGGCCGGTCGCTGCGCACCAGTTCGGTTTCCTGCGGGGTGTCCGTGCCGACACGTGCGTCGCGCACATCCAGGTGCCGGGCGGCGATCAGGACAAAGCTGTCGACCCCTTGGGCATCAGTCCGCGCCTCAACCCGCAACTCAGCCGCATAGGGCAGGGCAAGGCCCGACACCGCCGGTTCCACAATCATCCGCGCGGTGCTGCCGGTGC
>JAAUPC010000246.1 GCA_012036325.1 Paracoccaceae bacterium | reverse complement strand
TCCTCTTCCTCCCCCTTCGCGGACGCGTTCCCGCGTCCGGAGCTGATTGCAGCGGGTAGATCCGCCCCCGCCGGATTGGATGCGCTCCGCCGAGGGGGGCCATTATCAGCGCCGATTTGCGGCCGCACTGGGATCGCTACGCCGCTACACAGAATCCGCGAGCGCATGGCGCGAAGCGGGGAACCCCGATCGCGCGATCAAGGCCGAGGACCAGGCGGCCAGCGCCGCAACCTCAGCTGTCGTGCGGGGAAAGGCCACCGCATCGGGCAGGCCCGCCGTCACCAGGCTTTCGCTGGTGGCGTGTTCCGCCAGCACGGCCGTGGACAGGGACAGACGGTCCCCCAAAAGGGCGCGCAGGTCGGCAAGGGCAGGATCAGACAACATGGGGTGATCCTAACGCCCGTCAGGCCTTGCGCCAAGGGGTGGCTCTTGGGCCTGCCATGCGGTATCAGGCCCCAACCAGTCCTGCAGGGGGAATCGTCCATGAAAGCCGCCGTCGTCACCTTCCCGGGCTCGAACTGCGACCGCGACCTTGCCACTGCTTTCACTGCCGCCGGGTTTGAGGTGACGCGGGTCTGGCACAAGGACACCAGCTTGCCGCGCGGCGTCGATGTGGTGGGGGTGCCGGGCGGGTTTTCCTTCGGCGATTACCTGCGCTGCGGCGCGATTGCCGCCCAGTCGCCGATCAGCACCGCCATCCGCGCCCATGCCGGCCAGGGCGGCTATGTCATCGGCATTTGCAACGGCTTTCAGGTCCTGACCGAGATGGGCCTGCTGCCGGGCGCCCTGATGCGCAATGCGGGCCTCAAATTCTTGTGCAAGACCGTCACCCTGCGTGTGGCCACAACGGATACCGCCTATACCTCGGCTTACGTCCTTGGCCAGAAGATCCGCGTGCCGATTGCGCATCACGACGGCAATTACACCATCGATGCTGACGGCCTTGCCCGGCTGCAAGGCGATGACCGGATTGCCTTTACCTATGCCGACAACCCCAACGGCAGCATGGCCGGCATCGCGGGCGTCTTGTCGGAAAACCGCCGCGTTCTGGGCATGATGCCCCACCCCGAGCGCGCGACCGAGGCGGTTCTTGGCGGCGACGACGGCCGGGCGCTCTTTGCGGCATTGATGGGCGGGATGGCGCTGGCCTGACCGCCAACGGCTTGAGGGGCGCCCGCCCGAAGCCTACTCTGCCCGCATGTCCAAAGCCGAGCCTTCCATCTCTGCCTCAACCGCACAGGGCCTGCCCTGGCGCGTGAAGTTGGCTGTGGGGCTCCTCCTGATTCTGGCAATTGGGGTGGTGCTGGTCTCGAACCGTCTTTTGACCGATCGCTACACCGCCGACACCCGCAACCGGGCCGAGGTTCGGCTAGCGCTTTACACTGGCAACCTGATGTCGGAACTGCAGCGCACCTCGGTCGTGCCCTTGCTTTTGTCGCGGGACCCCGAACTGGTGCAGGCGCTGCGGGACGGCAATTTTTCGTCGACCTCGGCCAAGCTGATTGCGCTGCAAGCGCAGATCGGCGTCGCCTCGATCCGGCTTTTGGACAATGACGGGCGCGTGGTGGGCGCGACTAACCGCAATGTGCTGGGCACCGGCAACCGGAACGAGACCTATTTCGTTGATGCACAGCGGACCAAGGACACGATCTTCACAGCGGTAAAGCGTGATTCGGGTGGGTTCGATTTTGTCTATTCCCGGGCGGTGCAGGCCGACGCCCGCACCTTGGGCGTCATCGTCGTGTCGGTTGATCTGATGAAATATGAACGCGCTTGGTCAGGCCTGCAGGATGCGGTCCTGGTGACCGATAGCGAAGGCCGGGTGATCCTGTCCACGGAATCGCGCTGGCGTGGGCTTTTGGTCGAAGAAGCGCTGGCGCTGCGCGATCCGCCCTCGGCCATTGCGCGGGCGCTGCGGGCGACCGCAGATTGGGCGCAAGACCCGCCGGATGCCTATGTCCGCGGCGAAGCGGTGATGCGCACCGAGGCGCGGGTGCCGTTCCGGGGCTGGCGGATTCAGACCTTCACCGCCTACGGGTCAGTCCGGGATCAGGTGAACGGGATCCTGGCGTTGCAGATCATGGGGTTCGCCATTCTGATGGCCTTCACCTTCTACATCCTGTCGCGCCGGGCCTGGTCACGCTCGCTGTCGTTCCAGCGTGAATCCGCGGAACTGCGGGCGCTGAACGTCCGCTTGCAGCGGGAAATTGCGGAACGCGAGAAGGTGCAGAAAGACCTCGCCGTGGCGGAACTCACCCTGGCGCAGTCGTCCAAGCTGGCGGCTTTGGGGGAAATGTCGGCGGCGGTCAGCCATGAATTGAACCAGCCCCTGGCGGCGATGAAGACCTATCTTGCGGGCGCGCGTCTTCTTCTGCAGCGCAAGCGCCCGGATGAGGCGCTGTCGTCCTTCCAGCGGATTGACGACCTGATCGAACGGATGGGCGCGATCACCCGGCAGCTGAAATCCTACGCAAGGAAAGGCGGTGAGGCCTTTGAAGAGGTTGACCTGCGCGCCTGCGTCTCCTCGGCGCTGTCGATGATGGAGCCGCAGTTGAAGGCCCGCGTCGTCAAGATCAGCCGTGGCCTGCCGCGACAGCCCGTGATGGTGCTGGCGGACCGGATCCGGCTTGAGCAGGTCATCATCAACCTTCTGCGCAACGCGCTGGACGCGACGAAAGAAGTGAAAACCCCGCAGATCGACATCCTCCTGTCGGCCGGCGAAACCGCCACCCTGACGGTGCGCGACAATGGCCACGGGATCACCGATCTCGAGAACCTGTTCGAACCCTTCTACACCACCAAAAAACCGGGTGAGGGGGTGGGGCTTGGCCTTGCCATCTCCTCTGGGATTGTCACCGACCTTGGCGGTCGGCTGACGGCACGGAACGGCGAAGGGGGCGGGGCGGTTTTCGAAATGCAATTGCCGATCCTTGGCAACAAACAGGAAGCAGCAGAATGATGAGGTCCCAATGGCCCGCGCAATGAAAGTGGCGATCGTCGACGATGAGGCGGACATGCGCCAGTCGATCAGCCAGTGGCTAGCCCTGTCGGGCTTTGACACCGAAACCTACGCGAGCGCGGAAGAGGCGTTGAAGGTCATCGGCCCGGATTTCCAGGGCGTGGTGGTCAGCGACATCAAGATGCCGGGCATGGACGGGATGGCGTTCCTCAAGCGGCTGATGGGGCAGGATTCCGGCTTGCCCGTCATCATGATCACCGGCCACGGCGATGTGCCGATGGCGGTTGAGGCGATGCGCGTGGGGGCGTTCGATTTTCTGGAAAAGCCGTTCAACCCCGACCGGATGACCGAGCTTGCCAAGCGCGCCACCCAGTCGCGGCGGATGACGCTGGACAACCGCGCGCTTCGCAAGGAGCTGTCGGATGGGTCGACCATCATCAAGAAACTGATCGGATCATCGCCCGCGATGGACCGGCTGCGGGAAGATATCCTGGACCTCGGACAGGCCGACAGCCACGTCCTGATCGATGGCGAAACCGGCACAGGCAAGACCCTTGTGGCCCATGCCCTGCATGCTGTGGGGCCGCGCGCGTCGAAGAAATTCGTCGCCATCTCCTGCGCGGCCTGGGGAGAAGATCAGCTTGCCGCGCGTCTGTTCGGGCCGGGTGAGGATGGCGCGCTGCCCCTGATCGAAGAAGCGCGGGGCGGGACCCTTTGCCTTGAGGATATCGAGGCGCTGAGCCATGCCCTGCAATCCCGGCTGTTGACGGTGATCAACGATCAGGGCACGCCGCCCGAAACCCGGATCATCGCGATCTGCAACCAGCATGCGCCCGATACCACGCTGGAGGCTGTGCTGCGGCCGGACCTTTTCTACCGGCTGGGGGCGATGACGATCCTGTTGCCGCCCCTGCGAACGCGGGGCGAGGATATCCTGCAGCTGTTCACCCGTCTGTCGGAACAGTTTGCCGAGGAATACGGTTGCGATGCGCCGCAGGTGACGGCTCAGGAAGCGGCGCAGCTGCTGCAGGCCCCTTGGCCGGGGAACGTCCGGCAGCTGGTCAACATCGCCGAGCGGGCGGTCTTGCAGAACCGGCGGGGGTCGGGGTCGATTGCAAGCCTCCTCATGGCCGACAACGAGGCGGCGGGACCGGCGCTGACCACCGAAGGCAAGCCCCTGAAGGACTATGTCGAGGCCTTCGAGAGGATGCTGATCGACAACACCATCGGCGGCACAAGGGGTCGATCGTGGCGGTGATGGAAGAGCTGTGCCTGCCGCGCCGGACCCTGAACGAGAAGATGGCCAAGTATGGGCTGACCCGGGGCGACTATGTCTGACGCCATGATCTGTCCACGGTGGACATTTTCGGTAAACTAAGTAACTTCAATGACTTGTCTGTGGGCGTTCAGGGTTTCTTAACCTTTCGACGCCTCCTGCCCTGGCCCGGTGGGGCGGGCAAGGTGGGGCGCGGTCGGCCCAAGCTTTGGCAAAGCTGGGGCAGGAGGACCTGACTTGCCACGCGCCGTGCTCGCATGTCCCATGTCGCGCCTAAGCGACTGGGGGCGGGAATGACACTTGCACGGCGGATGCTGATCGGGGTGGCGGTGCTGCCCTGCCTTGGCACGACGGCCCGGGCCGAATGTTTCAGCGGCTGCGGCTATGGCACGCTGATTGCCATCATCGTGCTGGGCGGCCTGGCGCTGGTCGGCCTGATCCTGTTTGTGATGGTCAAGCTGGGGGCTGGCTGGCTGATAAAGTGGGTCGTGGGGGCCGCGGTCCTGGCCGTCGCCGTTCCGCCCATTGTCATTGCGATCCTGCACAGTCACCGGCAACGGGTGTTTGAGGCGCGAGACCTTGCCGGGCCCCTGCCACGGCTTGCCGACAGGACGCCGCTTGTCATCATCGGCGGCGACCTTTTTCAATGTCCGCCGCCGGTGGAGCGGTATATCCGCGCCTGGGCGGGGAAGGGTGTCATCGTGCTGACAACCTGGCCGATTGAGGGGATCGATTTCACCAAGCCCGTCGCCCTTGCCGACCTGCCGCTGAGTTTGCATGTCGGCGGGCGGACCGGGACGGACCCGGATGCCGAGAACCCTTACAAGGGCTATAGCTATCATGTGCGCAGCCTGACACCCGAACAGCGGCAGGCGGCGGCGGCCAGCATCGACTATGTCGTGGTGGCCGAGTGCAGCCAACGGCATGACATTTTTCGCGCCTTTGCGGCCAATCCGGCGTTGCAAGAGCCTGCGGACCGCTTTGAGGTAGAGCTTGCCATGGCTCCAGTGGCGAAGGGCAGTGGCACCCTGTCGATCCCCGATCTGCGCTTTGATCTCTTGGACCTGGGCTATCTGGGCTATACCGAGGGCTTCCTGTTCGCCGAAGGTCAGGTGGGTGGCCGCAATTCGGTGCCCTATGATCTGGCGACGCTGGAAGCGGCTTTGTGTCTGCGGGCGAACGGCACGCTGGTAGCGGGTTGCGCGCAGTAAGCGCACTTGCAAGCCGCGTTGATCTGTGCGGACCTGCGCGCCGAGGGTCCGGCGGAGGGTTTGGCGTGCGGGGTGGAAGGCTGACAGTCGCTTTGGCCGGGCTGGCGGGGCCGGCGCAGGCGGAATGCACCAGTGGGCGGCTGCTATGACGGCATCGCAATCTTTCTTGGGGCGGTGCTGGTTTACGGACTGGTGGTCATTGTCGTGGTTGCCATGCCCCAAACTGATGCCGATGATCTGCCCGCTGGCA
>JAAUPC010000245.1 GCA_012036325.1 Paracoccaceae bacterium | reverse complement strand
TGTGGTCTGGTTCGTCAGTGTCTGACGCGGGTTTTCTGCGGGGCGTGTCAGGCCATGCGGGATTTCGGCGGTCACGGCTCGGCAACGTTCCGGACGGCCCCATTCTGCAGACATCGCCTCAGGCGACGTCCAAATGCCGTCGACCCGACATGCGAACCTGCTTTTTGAAGTCTGCGTTGGAGCGCCTTTGATGACTGGCGCCTCGCCGATGGCGACGACACAGCTCCCATGGGCCGCGTCCATGTCCGACTCGGGCGCTGCAACGCTTCCGCACCCCGCCAACGGGCAGCTTGCGAGCTTCCATGCTGCTTGGCGCCCAGGCCGGGCTGGCCCGCAAAAGTCCGAGGGCATTGCAACATCGCCGCTCGGGACGCCTGATGACCACCGCCCAGATCCTGATCTTCGCAACGCTCGCCGCGACGATGGCGTTGTTTCTCTGGGGGCGGTTTCGCCACGATGTCGTGGCGCTGATGGCGCTGATGGCGGCCGTTTCGAGCGGACTCGTGCCTGCCGGAGATGCCTTTGCCGGGTTCGGTCATCCCGCCGTCATCACCGTGGCCTGTGTGCTGGTCCTGAGCCGGGGCCTGCAGAACACGGGGGCTGTGGACTGGCTCGCTCGCTCCATCCTGCCGCGCAAGGGAGGGAGGCTTGCGAGCATGGCAGCGTTGATGGGGCTGGGCGCGCTGCTCTCGGGGTTCATGAACAATGTGGGGGCCATGGCGCTGCTGATGCCGGTCGCGGTGCAGATGTCCGGCCGGCTGAACATGGCGGCGGGGCAGGTGCTGATGCCGCTGGCCTTCGGCACCATTCTGGGCGGCATGACGACCCTGATCGGCACGCCATCCAACCTCATCGTCTCCGGCTTTCGAGCCGAGGCGGGCTTTGGCCATTTCGCGATGTTCGATTTTGCGCCCGTCGGGGCCACAGTCGCCGTGCTGGGCGTGATGTTCGTCGCCTTCGCAGGCTGGCGGCTTGTGCCGGCCCGGAAGGCTTCCGCCGATGGGGGGCTTCGCCACGGGCGATTACATCACGGAAGTGCGCGTGCCGGAGAAGAGCAAGGCCGCCGGGCTGACGCTGCGCGCCTTCGAGACGGAAATCGCCGAGAGCGGCGCGCAGATCGTCGGGCTGGTGCGCAATGATGTGCGCATGACCGCGCCCCATGGCGGCCGGCACATCGAGGCGGGCGACATTCTGGTGCTGGAGGCCGATGTGGCCGCCCTTGCGGAAGCCTTGTCGGTCTTCGGCATCACGCTTGAGGAAAGGGTCACCGGCCCGGGTGATGATGCAAGGCCGAAAGAGCGCCAGGCGCAGCCAACGCCGCAGCCACGCCGGGCAGAAAATGACGCGGCAGAAAATGACGAAGCCGAGGACGGCGCGCATGTCGAGGACACGGCTGGCAAGGGCCGCGACGGAGCCGCTGAGCGCGCGAAACGCGACCTCGATGAGGACATCATCCTGCGCGAACTGGCCGTCCTCCCAGGTTCCACGATCGTCGGGTGTTCCGCCACCGATCTGCGGCTGCGCACGCGATACGGGCTCAACCTGCTGGCTGTCTCGCGCGAGGGACGGACGCCGAAGGCACGGCTGCGCGCGCTGAAGCTCAGATCAGGCGATCTGCTGCTGATGCAGGGCCCATCCGAGACGCTGTCCGAATTCATCGACGACACCGGTTGCGTTCCTCTGGGCGAACGAGAGCTTCGCATCCCTGACAAGCGCATGGCGTTCATCGCAGGTGCGATCATGTTGGGATCGGTTGGGCTCGTCACCGCCGGATGGCTGCCGGCGGCTGTCGCCTTCACGCTCGGGCTGATCGCCTCGATGGTGCTGCGCACCGTGCCGCTGCGCGACGTCTATGCCGTCATCGACTGGCCAGTGATCGTGCTTCTGGCGGCGCTCATCCCTGTGGCAGGCGCGATGCAGAGCACGGGGGCGGCCGATGTTCTGGCGCGGGTACTCGTTGACACGATCGCGCAGGGCAATGCCATCCTTGCGCTGGCCGTGGTTCTGGTCACCACCATGTTCCTGTCCGATGTGATGAACAACGCCGCCACCGCTGCGGTGCTCTCTCCCATCGCCATCGGCATTGCCGCTGCATTGGGCGTCAACTCCGACAGTTTCCTGATGGCCGTCGCGATCGGAGCGTCCTGCGCTTTCCTCACGCCCATCGGGCACCAGAACAACACGCTCATCCTTGGCCCCGGAGGCTTCCGCTTCGGGGACTACTGGAGGCTTGGCCTGCCGCTCGAGCTTCTGGTCGTGGCCGTGAGCATTCCGCTGCTGCTGATCATCTGGCCCTTGTGACGCGCATCTCCATCTGCGGGAAGGGGATCGTGATTCCCCGTTCGCGGAAACTGTCCCACAGGGCCAGAAACACATCGCCTTTGACATTGGCGACGCCGTTGACGGGATCGTTGATCCAGAAACGGAGAACGAAGTCGATCGAGGATTCGCCGAAGCCGGAGATGTGGCACACCGGAGGCGGCATGTCGTGGACACGGGACACGGTCTTCGCGGCGGCGACGGCGATCTGACGGACCAGATGGGGATCGCTGTCATAGGCGACGCCGAAGGCGACCTCCAGACGCACGGTCTGCGTCGAGAAGGACCAGTTGATGACGCGATTGGTGATCAGATCCTCGTTCGGGATCAGGAACGAGCGGCCGTCGCGGGTCACGACGGAGACATACCGGGCGCCGAGCTGCGCGATCCAGCCGAAAGTGTCGCCCACGGAAATGACGTCTCCGGGCTTGATGGACCGGTCGGCCAGCAGGATCACGCCGCTGACAAGGTTCGACACGACCTTCTGAAGGCCGAAGCCGAGCCCCAGCCCGATCGCGCCCGTGAAGAAGGCAAAGGCGCTCAGGTCTATGCCGATGGTCTGGATGACGACGGCGATGGCGATGGCGAACAGCACGGCGCTCACGAGCTTGGCCGTCAGCGCGCGCATGGTCGGCGAGATGTCCTCGATGCCCTGCAGCCGCCTTTCGACGAGTTTGCTTGCCAGGGCTGCAAGCCAGAGCACCACGGTCAGGATCAGGAGCGCCTTGCCGACGGAGAGCAGCGACAGGCGCATCTGACCGATCTGAAGGGCAGCGAGGTCGAGCAGCACCAGGACGCGCGGAAGCAGGCCTGTGATGTCGAGCGCCACCCAGAGCCAGACGAAGCCGGCGAACAGACGCGAGACAGACCGGTTCTGGATGACGCGCGAGGCCACATAGACGATGATCCAGACAGCGGTCAGGACAGCGGTCGTGCGGATCAGGAACGAACGGCTGGGCCAGGTGATGTCCTGCATCACGATGGTCACGAGGCCAGCCAGCAGCACGAAGACCACCGCCCGCGTGCGCCGCACCGCGACCAGAAGGATCGCGCGCGTGCGAACCGGCAGGTTGCGGCTGGCGATGGCTGTTTCGAAGCGCGGCAGCAGCAACCGCGCGATGAGCCAGGCCACGCCATACAGCACGACGAGGATGGCAATCTGGATCAGCGTCCACAGCGACAGCCATTCGGATGATGCGAGCGCGAAGCTATCCAGCAGCCCTTGAAGCTGGCCATTCATGGCGCTGAAACCTTGCGGACCATCATCGTCTTGACCCTGACCCATGCTTTGCGCTGAACCTTGCGCTCCGGCCAGCCTTACAGCGCCGCGCCGCAGCGCCGGCAATGAGCCGCGTCAGGCTCGTGTCGGGACAGTCCGCAGCCCTCGCACGTTACATGTTTTTGCGGCGGGGCCAGCATGGCCCGCACAAGATTGAGGAACAGGCCGATGCCGAAGATCATGACGATGATGGCCAGAAGCCGCCCGAAGGTGCCGACCATCACGATGTCTCCGAAACCGGTCGTGGTCAGCGTCGAAACCGTGAAATACAGCGCGTCGACATAATTGGCGATGCCTGGATTTGGTCGTTTCTGGACCGCATAGACCATCCCCGGAGCACCAACCAAAGAACGAAAGATCATCAGGTAAAGCGCCGATGAGATCCGGTGTTCGTTGAGCTTGAACCAGGGCGACACCTTGCCAAGATCATGCAGGCGCTCGATGGCCCGGACCAGCGCAAGCGTGCGAAATGCGCGCAGAACCGCAAACTCGGGCAGGATGAACGGCGTCAGGAGGGCAGCGACAACGACCATGTCCGCCAGGCTGGCCGGGCTCAGGAATGCCTTCCATGGCGCACGCGCGACGGCGATCCGCACGATGATTTCGGCGCAGACATAGACTGCGATGATGATGAAGAGGATGTCCCACGCCCGTGATTGGGGGAAGAAGGATGATGCCGCCAGCAACGCCAGCACGAAAATGTCGACCCCGAGGATGACTGCCCTGAAGTGCAGGGATCGCCGGTCGCGGCTCTCATAGAGTGCGCGCAGTCTCTTGATCACGGATCGATCCTCGTCCGGCGGGGGGCAACAAACCTGAAGGGCGGCGAACGACGTCGGCGGGGATGACCGCTCTCAGATCCGAACCACGAATAGGTCAGGCGGCGCTTCGGAACAAGCTTGGGCAGATGCTGCACAGCCATGCGGCGGGCTGCTCCTCATCCGTGCGCGGACGCCGAAGCCTGGAACAGGGCTGGTGCGGGCCATGAAGGCGCAGGCTGAACCGGCGATCAGCCGAAGACGTGTTGGCCGAAGACGAGTTGGCCAAAGACATGTTGGCCGAAGACCTGGGCGCAATGGGCCAGGCAGCGGCGAATGACGGCTGAACGCGGGCACGGATCGTCACAGCAGCGGAAGGGCATTCAGCCGTGCAGGTGGTCCGGCTATTGGAACGCTTGGGCCAAGCCTGATCTCCTCGTCCGCCATTGCCGCGACGACGGCTCTGTCGTGACTGATCAGCAGGAGACCAAGGCCGCGTTCGGCGACACAATCCCTCAGCAGCATGAGCGTCTCGCGTTGAACGACGGGGTCGAGGCGGGAGGTCGGCTCATCAGCGACGATAGCTGCGGGGTCCAGCAGAAGCAGCCGGGCCAGCGCCAGACGCTGCGCTTCGCCGCCCGAGACCTCGCCCGGACGGCGATCGAGCAGGTTGGCCTTCACCTTGAGGCGATCGAGGAGCGGTGGCAGGTCGCGGGCGATGTCGAGGCCCTGCTTGATCTGTGCCAGCGACCGGAACTGACGGCCAAGCGCGAAATGCGGCACGAAGGCCCTGACCGGGTCCTGATGCAGCTTCTGGTAGCGCTGCCGCAGCGGGCGGATGGCGGATGGATGGGCGACGATGTCCACGCCGCCCCATTCGACGCTGCCTGCAATGGGCTTTCTGATCCCCAGCAGGATGTCGCCGAGCGTGCTCTTGCCGCAGCCGCTGGGGCCGGAGATGGCGAGAACGCCACCCTTGGGAAGGTGCAGGTCGAGATCGCGGAACAGTGGCTTTTGCCCCGGCCAGGCGAAAGCAAGATCATGGGCCGACAAAGCGAGGCTGCCCATATCGCAGCAGCGCGCGCAGCGTGGCCAATGGCGCGGGTCGGCGGCGAGCCAGATGCGCGCATAGTCGCTGGCGGGTCCGGCGAGAACCTCGGCGCTGGCGCCTTGCTCGACCACCTCGCCATCGCGGATCAGGACGAGGTGGCCATCCAACCCCTCGGCCACACGCCTGTCATGGGTGATGACGAGAAGGCTCCTGCCAGCGGCAGCCAGTTGCCGCAGCGCGGCGATGGCTTGGGCGACACGGGCATCGTCGAGGCCTTTGGTGGGCTCGTCCG
>JAAUPC010000244.1 GCA_012036325.1 Paracoccaceae bacterium | reverse complement strand
TCGGCCTGGGCAATCGCCGCTTCGGCAGCGGCCAGCGACGCCACTGCCTCGCTGCGCTGCAATTCCAGCGACGACCGCGACAAGACCGCAAGCACCTGGCCCTCGGTCACCGTGTCACCCACATCGGCCGACAGGGCCTCCAGCGGCTGGCCTTCGATCAGCGGGGCCACTTGCACTTCTTCCACCGCGCCCACCAGACCCGAGGCGATGACCCGGTCCGTCAGCTTGCGCGAAGTGACTTCGGCCACCGTGATCGCGGGAAGGGTTTCGGCCGCGGGGGCAGGGGCCTCGGCAGAGGCCTCGGCCTCTTGCGCCAGAACGGGCAGGGCGGGCAGCGTCAGGCCGATGGCGGCAGTCAGCATCAGGATCGGGGTCAGGCGCATCTTGTCTCAGCCTTTTGCGATATCGTTTGAAATGTCATTCAGGATCATGTCGATGGCCCGCACCACCATGGCCTCTACCGCCGGGCTTGCGGGGCCGCATTGGCTGGTCCGCATCGCCACGGCCTTGACCAGCATAACCAGCATCTGGCTGTGGCCGGCATACCGGTCCTGCACGTCGGGCATGCTGCGCCCGGTCACGCGGGCAAAGACCTCGGCCATAAGTGTCACAATGGCGGCCTCCATCTGCTGGGAGGCGATGGCAATCTCGGGCTTGCGGATTGCGGCGGCCGTGATCTCGGCCCAAAGCCCGCCATCATCTTCGCAGTCTTCGGTCAGGCGCTGCAGGATCTTCGCCCGCAGTCCCGCCAGGGGATCACTCGAATCGATGATCTCTGCGAAGTCATGCTGGATCTGTGCCAGATCCAGCCCGACCATCGCCTCAACGATCGCCGCCTTAGACGGGAAGTAGCGGTAGAAGTTGCCCACGCTCATCCCCGCCGCACGCGCCAGATCCTGCATCGAGGCGCCGTCAAAGCCTTTCTCGGCAAAGGCTTGCCGGATCGAGAACAGGATCTCGTGGCTGCGTTCTTCAACGGCATGATTGGCTTGGGGCAGGGTCATGGGGTAGGGATACTCAGGGTGCGCAGGCGGACTGCGCCTGGGAATGAACGTTCATTCATTCATCTAGCGATGGAATCGCAAAGGTCAAGAAGATTGCGCTTCGGCCTGTGCGGGCGCTTGGCTTTTTTGGGGAATTAGCTCAAACGGGCGGCAGACAAGCCACGATACGGACGTGGCGCGCAGATGGATCAGGCCATGGCCACAGGGTTTCACTTCACCGTCGCCGCCACCGATGGCGCGGCCCGCACCGGCGCGATCAAGACCCCAAGGGGAGAGATTCGCACCCCAGCCTTCATGCCGGTTGGCACCGCCGCCACCGTCAAGGCGATGCTGCCCGAAAGCGTGCGCGCGACGGGGGCGGACATCCTTTTGGGCAACACCTACCACCTGATGCTGCGCCCCACGGCGGAACGCATCGCGGCTTTGGGGGGCCTCCACCGCTTCATGAACTGGGACCGGCCGATCCTGACAGACTCGGGCGGGTTTCAGGTCATGTCACTCGGCCCCTTGCGCAAGCTGACCGAAGAAGGCGTGCGCTTCTCTTCGCACCTCGACGGCTCCAAACACATGCTGACCCCTGAACGCAGCATGGAAATCCAGCGGCTTCTTGGGTCCGATATCGTGATGTGCTTCGACGAATGCCCCGCCCTTCCCGCGACCGAGGCTGAGGTGGCCAAATCGATGCACCTGTCCATGCGATGGGCGCAGCGGTCACGCGACGCTTTCGGCGACCGGCCCGGCCATGCCCTGTTCGGCATCATGCAAGGCGGTGTAACCCGTGACCTGCGTGAGGAATCGGCCAAGGCCCTGCAGGCCATTGGTTTTGACGGCTATGCCGTCGGCGGCCTTGCGGTGGGTGAGGGGCAAGAAGCGATGTTCGGCGTCCTTGACTACGCCCCCGGCTTTCTGCCGGAAGACAAGCCCCGCTACCTGATGGGCGTAGGCAAGCCCGATGACATCGTCGGCGCCGTTCAGCGCGGGATCGACATGATGGATTGTGTGCTGCCCTCGCGGTCGGGGCGCACCGGCCAGGCCTGGACCGCGCGGGGCCAAGTGAACCTGCGCAACGCCCGCCACAAGGACGACCCCCGCCCCTTGGAAGAGGGCTGCCAATGCCCCGCCTGCCGGGGCTACAGCCGGGCCTATCTGCACCATGTGGTGAAATCGGATGAAATTATCGGCTCGATGCTGCTCACCTGGCACAACTTGCACTACTACCAAGTGCTGATGCAGGGGTTGCGTGATGCGATTGCGGCCAAAGGGTTGGACGCTTTCGTGGCCAATTTCCATGCCACCCGTGCCCAACGCGACATCGACCCACTTTAGCCCAACCCCAGACGCAGCCGGACCGCTAAGCGCCCCGCCAACCTCCAGCCCATCTGCCGGCCGCTATTCTCATCTTGCAGCCGTTCGCGCCTGCAGTCACACTTGCCGGACGGGCCCCAATTGGACTCGGGTGGTGAACCCTGGTTCCGGCACCCCGGACTTGAATCCCCCGAAAGGGACCACAAGTTAATTCATCCATACGGCGGAGCGCGCCGGGTTGCCGATGGTCGGGACCCCGCACGTTGCCGCAGCAAAAGGACATCAGATGACTGACCAGCTGTCCCCCAGCTACCCCGTCCTCCCCCTCCGCGACATCGTGGTTTTCCCCCACATGATCGTGCCCCTGTTCGTCGGACGCGAAAAATCGGTCCGCGCGCTGGAAGAGGTGATGCAGGATGACAAACAGATCCTCCTCGCCTCGCAGAAAGACCCGACCGTGGATGACCCGTCCGCCGAAGGCATCTTCCGCACCGGCGTTCTGGCCAATGTTTTGCAACTTCTCAAACTTCCCGATGGCACCGTGAAGGTGCTGGTCGAAGGCAAAGGCCGCGTGCGCATTACCGGCTTCATCGAAAACCCCGCCTATTTCGAAGCCACGGCAGAACGGCTGGAAGAAGTCGAAGGCGACGAAGCCTCGGTCGAGGCTTTGGTCCGCGCCGTCGGCGAAGAGTTTGAGCGCTATTCGAAGATCAAGAAGAACATTCCCGAAGAGGCGCTGGCCGCCGTCTCGGACACCCGCGAACCCGCGCGTCTGGCTGACCTTGTCGCCGGGCATCTTGGCATCGAAGTGCGCCAAAAGCAGGAGATTCTGGAAACCCTCGACGTCGCCGCGCGGCTGGAAAAGGTCTACGGCCACATGCAGGGCGAATTGTCCGTCCTGCAGGTGGAAAAGAAGATCAAATCCCGCGTGAAGACGCAGATGGAGAAGACGCAGCGGGAATACTACCTCAACGAACAGATGAAGGCGATCCAGAAGGAACTGGGCGACGGTGAGGAAGGCCAGAACGAGGTCGCCGAACTCGAAGCCCGCATTGCCAAGACCGCCCTCTCGAAAGAGGCCCGCGAAAAGGCCGAGGCTGAGCTGAAGAAGCTGAAATCCATGTCGCCGATGTCGGCCGAAGCCACGGTGGTGCGCAACTACTTGGATTGGCTTCTGGGCGTGCCATGGGGCGTCAAGTCGCGGATGAAAAAGGACCTGCCTGCTGCGCAGAAGATCCTCGACAAGGACCATTTCGGTCTGGAAAAGGTCAAGGAACGCATCGTCGAATATCTGGCCGTTCAGGCGCGCTCGACCAAGCTGAAGGGTCCAATCCTTTGCCTTGTCGGCCCTCCGGGCGTGGGCAAAACTTCGCTTGGCCGGTCGGTCGCCAAGGCCACGGGGCGTGAATTCATCCGCATCAGCCTCGGCGGCGTGCGCGACGAATCCGAAATCCGCGGTCACCGGCGGACCTATATCGGGTCGATGCCGGGCAAGATCATCCAGAACCTGAAAAAGGCCAAGACGACCAACCCGTTGATCTTGCTGGACGAAATCGACAAGATGGGTCAGGACTTCCGCGGTGACCCGGCCTCTGCCCTGCTTGAGGTGCTGGATCCGGAACAGAACGGCACCTTCGTCGACCACTACTTGGAGGTCGAATATGACCTGTCGAACGTGATGTTCATCACCACGGCGAACTCCTACAACATGCCCGGCCCGCTTCTGGACCGGATGGAGATCATCCCGCTGGCTGGCTACACCGAAGATGAAAAGCGTGAGATTGCCAAACAGCACCTCTTGGACAAGCAGACCAGCGCGAACGGGCTGAAGAAGGGTGAATTCAGCGTCTCGGACGATGCGCTGAACCATATGATCCGCTACTACACCCGCGAAGCCGGCGTGCGGAACCTGGAGCGTGAGATCGCGAAACTGGCCCGCAAGGCGGTGACCGATATCCTGAAAGGCAATACCAAGCGGGTCGACGTCGATCCTGCCAAGGTTGAGGAATACCTTGGCGTGCAAAAACACCGCTATGGCCTGGCCGAGAAGGAAGATCAGGTCGGCGTGGTGACGGGCCTTGCCTGGACCAGCGTCGGCGGTGACCTTCTGCATATCGAAGCGCTGAAGCTGCCCGGCAAAGGCCGGATGAAGACCACCGGGAAACTGGGCGACGTGATGAAGGAATCGATCGATGCGGCGGCATCTTACGTCCGCTCGATCAGTCCGCAGATCGGGGTGAAGCCGCCCAAGTTCGAAACGATCGACATCCACGTTCACGTCCCGGACGGGGCCACCCCGAAAGACGGCCCTTCGGCCGGTCTGGCGATGGTGACGTCGATTGTCTCGGTCCTGACGGGGATTCCGGTCAGGAAAGACATCGCCATGACGGGCGAGGTTTCCTTGCGCGGCAATGCGATGCCCATCGGCGGCTTGAAGGAAAAGCTGCTGGCGGCTTTGCGCGGCGGGATCAAGACCGTCTTCATCCCGGAAGAAAACGCCAAGGACCTGACCGAGATTCCGGACAACGTGAAGCAAGGCTTGACGATCATCCCGGTCTCGCATGTCCGTGACGTGCTGGCCCAGGCGCTGATCCGTCAGCCGGAAGCCGTGGAATGGGATGAGGCCGCCGAAGAGGCAGCCGCCGCCGCCAAGGCCGCCCAGGCCCAACCTCCGGCCCAGACCGCCCATTGACGCAGACCGCTCATCGACAAAAAAGGCGCGCCCCCCGGCGCGCCTTTTGCTTTTGGGGCCTCGGTCAGGCCTGCCGGATCAGGCGACCCGTTTCAGCTCCAGCCCAAGCTTGCCATAGTCTACGGCCTTGTAGCCAAGCGGCAGGGCGCGGATGGCACCGGGGTGCATCACCTCAACCTCTTGCGCCATGACGCCTTCCCAAACGCCGTCCATCCCCTTGTAGCGGTATTGATAGACGCCCAAGCCCAGATGGTTCGTCCCGACGCGCTGGATGTCTTCCTTCAGGCGGACATCGCTTGCCTGAGCAACCGGCTCATCATCCCCGCCCGAGGCAGCAGCAGCCAGCACGACAACCAGCAACAAAAGCGGGATCAGCGCGCCGCTGGACGAGGCGGGCTTGGCCTCAACCACCTCAACCTCTTCTTCCACAACCACTGGCCCACCGGCCGTGGCCGGGTTCAGGGTGCCCAGCGTCAGGGCAGTCGACATCAGCAAAGCCTTGCGAAACATGAACTCACCTCCAGCCGCCCCCATGGCGGATCGGGTCAGCCTATCACCGCCCAGCCACCGCGCAACCGGCATTTCCGCCGTCCTGGCGATTCCGTCTGGCCCCGCACCTGCGCCCGGACTATCCTCCGCCCGACCGAAACCACAGCATTGAAAGCAGCATGGCCCCCCGCACGCCCAAAGATCCTGAGGCAAAGCCCGCCAAGGCGAAACCCGCCCCAAAACCGGCCCCGTCCAAGCCAGCCACCGC
>JAAUPC010000243.1 GCA_012036325.1 Paracoccaceae bacterium | reverse complement strand
ACTCAGGTCAACGCCGGTGCTGGTGAAGCCCGACTCGGGGAATTCTATGCAGTTGATGTCCGGGACGCCGGCGTTGCCAAGCCATTCCAGCTGGAAAGATGTGCGACGGTGAACTGCGCCCGCAGGGCGGCAGGGACGTTCACCTGGGCGGCATAGGGCACGACCCCGATCGAGACGCCGTTCTTCTTGTCGTTGGCTTCGACGATGTCGACGAAGGACAGGGCCGATTCTTTCAGCGCCTGCAGCTTGGTCTTGCCGCCGCCGATGGATTGGTTCATCGAACCGGTGATGTCGAGGACAAGAATGACCTCGATGTTCGAAACGCCTTGGGCCGCCTTGGTGCTGGTCATACCTTGCAGGAAGTCACGGGGCGAGAAGAGGCCCATGAAGTAGTTCTGCGACGTCACGCTGGCAGAGATCTCCACCTCGCGCTTGCCGGGCACGCTGAGCGCGGTCACGACAGGGGTGCCGTAGGTGACCATGTTGAGGTCGGCTCCGAGGCCGGCCTTCGCGAACCAGTCATTGGCAATTTCGGTCGGGGTGCGGACCTTGGTGCTGTCTTTTTCCTCAGGCAGGCCGGCAGCAGCGAGGGCGGCGCGGTCAAGCGTCTGCTGCATCGCGACGCGGCGGGTTTCGAAGCGCATCACGTCAACGGCAATACCGCCGAAGATGATCATGGCCAGGAATGTGAAGATCATGATAAGGGCCATCGACCCGCCTTCATCATCCCGAAAACGCAGCATCGACGCGCGTGTGCGTCCGAGGACCACGGCAAGAACTGGTTTGTGCATCGTCGCGACCTTCCAAAATGGCAGCTGCCCCGCAGCGGGCAGGAGGTTCCATCGGGCATTAAGACATAAGATCTGGCGGAAGTGTGGCATTTGCTATGCAAGCTTTCAAAAATCCCCGGATTTGGAAACAATTCTCTGGGTCGCGGCCTGGGTCGGCCACCAAAAGTGGCAAATCCGGTGCTGTAATCGGGTGACCGCCCGGCATGGAAGGCCTTTGAAAGATTAACCGATTCGGGCGTCGCGGCCGGTCAGACGCGGCGATCTTCCGGCGCGACCGCTGCGCAGGGCCCACGAACAACGCCTGATTGCGCTAGCATTGCCCGGGAGCATGCGGCCAAGGGTTCACAGACCCGATTTGCACGCTAGGGTGCGCGCGGGTGCGGCCGACCAACCGGACAGCGCACCCTGCCGGACAGGGAGGAATGGCATGCACGCGACCGGAGAGCCCAGCTTTCGCGAATCGGTTGACCTTATGTTCAACCGCGCCGCGAAGCTGATGGATATGAGCCCAGGCCTGGAACAGAAGATCAGGGTCTGCAACTCGACCTACACGGTGCGCTTCGGCGTCCGGCTGCGGGGCAAGATCGAGACGTTTACCGGCTATCGGTCGGTCCACTCCGAACATATGGAGCCGGTCAAGGGCGGCATCCGTTTTGCGCTTTCCGTGAACCAGGATGAAGTTGAGGCGCTGGCGGCGCTGATGACCTACAAATGCGCCCTGGTGGAAACGCCCTTTGGCGGGTCCAAAGGGGGCCTGTGCATCGACCCTCGCGCCTGGGATGAGCATGAGCTGGAACAGATCACCCGGCGATTTGCCTATGAGCTGATCAAGCGCGACCTGATCCACCCGGCGCAGAACGTGCCTGCGCCGGACATGGGGACGGGGGGAACGCGAGATGGCCTGGATCGCCGATCAATACGCGCGGATGAACACGACGGACATCAACGCCAAGGCCTGCGTGACCGGCAAACCCCTGTCTGGCGGCGGCATCCAGGGCCGGGTTGAGGCAACGGGTCGCGGCGTGCAGTTCGCATTGCGCGAATTCTTCCGCCACCCGGAAGATGTGGCCAAGGCAGGCCTGTCCGGCGGGCTGGACGGCAAGCGCGTCATCGTGCAGGGCCTTGGCAATGTGGGCTACCACGCGGCCAAGTTCCTGAGCGAGGAAGACGGCTGCATCATCACCGCTGTCATCGAACGCGACGGGGCACTGGTGAACCCCAAGGGCCTAGATATCGAGGATGTCCGGCAATGGATGAACGGCCACGGCGGGCTGTTGGCCGGGTATCCGGGGGCCGTGCATGTGGCCGATGGGGCGGCGGTGCTGGAAGAGGATTGCGACCTGCTGATCCCCGCCGCGATGGAAGGCGTGATCCACAAGGGCAATGCCGCGCGGATCAAGGTCCCTCTCATTATCGAGGCCGCGAATGGCCCGATCACCTATGGCGCGGATGAGATCCTGCGCCAGAAGGGCTGTGTCATCATTCCCGACATGTATGCCAATGCCGGGGGGCGTCACGGTCAGTTATTTCGAATGGGTCAAGAACCTGTCCCACATCCGCTTTGGCCGGATGCAGCGCCGGGCCGAGGAGTCCCGGTCACGCCTGATCGTCGAAGAGCTGGAGCGGCTGAGCGCGGACCAGCATCTGGGCTGGACGCTGGCACCGGACTTCAAGGAAAAGTTCCTGACCGGGTCGGACGAATTGGCGCTGGTGCGGTCGGGCCTCGATGACACGATGCGCACGGCCTACCAGGCGATGCGCGAGGTCTGGCACAACCGCGCCGATGTCGAGGATCTGCGGGTGGCGGCCTATATCGTATCGATCAGCCGAGTCGCTGCGACCTATCGATCGAAGGGGCTGTAAAGGCCACAACCGCGCGAGGGATGGCAAGGAAAGCCCACCTGCGACACCCAGTGTCGCAGGTGGGGCAGGAATTCGCCATGCGGTCTTGAATAACCGGGCATGTCGCGGTCTGATGGCCGTCGCACAAGAGGGTTGCCCATGCGCTATTCCGGTCTGAAGGTCATCACCGAGGGGCTCTTTGGCAACAAGGGCTGGACCCCGGCCTGGCGCGACCCTGCGCCCAAGGCCGAGTATGACGCGATCATCATTGGCGGTGGCGGGCATGGGCTGGCGACGGCGTTCTATCTGGCAAAGAACCACGGGCTGACCAACATCGCGGTGCTGGAGAAATCCCACATCGGGTCGGGCAACATTGGCCGGAACACGACGATTGTCAGGGCCAACTACTTCCTGCCGGGGAATTCCGAGTTCTACTCGCATTCCCTGAAGCTGTGGGAGCAGATGGAATCCGAGCTTAACTACAACGTGATGCATTCGCAGCGCGGGCTGATTAACCTTTTCCACTCGGACGGCCAGCGCGATGCTTTCGTGCGGCGCGGGAATGCGATGATCAACCAGGGGGATGACGCGATCCTGCTGGACCGGGAGGGGGTGCGGGAGCATCTACCGTACTTGGATTTCGAACAGACGCGGTTCCCGATCTATGGCGGGCTTCTGCACCCACGCGGCGGGTCGGCACGCCATGACGCGGTGGCCTGGGGCTATGCGCGGGGGGCGGACCAGCGCGGGGTGGATCTGATCCAGAACTGCGAGGTTACCGGGATCGACATCCAGGGCGGCAAGGTCGTGGGGGTGAAAACTACGCGCGGGGCGATCCGGGCGAAGAAGGTGGGGATCATCGTGGCGGGGCGCAGCTCTCAGGTCGCGGCGATGGCGGGGATGCGGTTGCCGATAGAATCGCATGTACTTCAGGCCTTCGTCACCGAGGGGCTGAAGCCGGTGATCAACCACGTGGTCAGCTTCGGGATGGGGCACTTCTATATCAGCCAGTCCGACAAGGGCGGGTTGGTGTTCGGCGGCGATCTGGATTTCTACGCCTCTTATGCAAGCCGGGGGAACCTGCCGATGGTCGAGCATGTGATGGAAGCAGGCATGACCCTGATGCCGATGATCGGGCGGGCGAAGGTCTTGCGGAGCTGGGGCGGGATCATGGACATGTCGCCGGATGGGTCGCCCATCATCGACAAGACGCATGTCGACGGGCTGTTTATCGACTGCGGCTGGAACTACGGGGGCTTCAAGGCCGTGCCGGCGTCCGGCTGGTGCATGGCGCATCTGATGGCGACCGGCGAGCCGCACGAGGTGGCGCGCAAGTTACGGCTGGACCGCTTTGCGACGGGGCATCTTCTGGACGAAGAAGGCACCGGCAGCCAGCATAATTTGCATTGAGGGGGTGCATGGATGAGTAAGCACTTGCGCCTTGCCCTGATGTGGGATGCCTCCGGCGGGGATATTTTTGGACGAAGAATGAGGCTGGGTCGATGCGCCTGACATGCCCCCTTTGCGGTGACCGGGACCGGCGGGAGTTTTACTACTACGGGGCGGAGGATTATCTGCACCGGCCTGTTGAGGGTGCTCCCTTGGCCGACTGGGACAACTATCTGCACCTGCGGGACAATCCGGCGGGGGTGGTGCGGGACCTTTGGTATCACGAGGCGGGCTGTGCGCAGTGGCTGGTGGTCACGCGGAGCACGGTGACGCATGAGGTTTCCGGGGTGGAACTGGTGGCCGAAAGAACTGTGGGGCGGGCGAAATGAGGGTTGACGGCAAGGGCCTCATCGACCGGACGAAGCCGGTGCGGTTCCGCTTTGATGGCAAGGATTACGCGGGTTACAAGGGGGATACGCTCGCCTCGGCGCTGTTGGCCTATGACGTGCGGTTGGTGGGGCGGTCGTTCAAGTATCACCGGCCCCGGGGCGTGCTGACCGCGGGGTCGGAGGAGCCGAATGCGCTGGTTGAGGTGATCGGCGCGAAGAACCAGACGCCGAACGTGCGGGCGACCGTGCAAGAGGTGTTCGAGGGGCTGGTGGCGCAGTCGCAGAACCGGCTGGGGTCGCTGCGGTTCGACCTGATGGCGGTGAACGACTACCTCGCCCCGTTCCTGTCGGCGGGGTTCTATTACAAGACCTTCATGTGGCCGCGTGCCTTCTGGGAAGGGCTTTATGAGCCCTTGATCCGGCGGGCGGCGGGGCTTGGCAGCCTGTCGGGCAAGCATGATGAGGGGGTTTATGAAAAGGCCTTTGCCTTCTGCGATGTCTTGGTGATCGGGTCGGGGCCTTCGGGCCTGATGGCTGCGCTGACGGCAGGGCGGTCTGGGGCAGATGTGATCCTGTGCGAGGAGAGCCATGCCCTTGGCGGGCGTTTGCTGTCGGATGGCGGGGTGATCGGCGGGATGCCAGCGGGTGAGTGGGTCGCTGGGGTCGTCGCCGAACTCCAGGCGCTGCCGAACGTGCGGATCATGCCGCGGACCACGGTGACCGGTGCCTATGACCACGGCACCTTTGGCGCGCTGGAGCGGGTGGGGCTGCACAAATCCGCCCCGCCCCAACCTGCCGCGCGAATGTTTCTGGCGGATCGTGGCGGGGCACGCCGTTCTGGCTTCTGGGGCGCTGGAGCGGCCGGTGGCGTTTGAGGACAATGATCGGCCGGGGATCATGATGGCTTCTGCGGTGCGGACCTACCTGAACCGCTACGGCGTCAGCGCGGGCAAGCGGGTGACCCTGTTTGCCAACACCGATGCAGCCCGGGGTGTCGCGCGCGATCTGATGGCGGCGGGCGTCACGGTGGCGGCGATCATCGACCCGCGCCCCGATGCAAGTGCGGTTGAGGATTGCCCAGTTCACTTGGGCGCCGAGGTTGTGGGGTCGCGCGGCAGACTGGGGCTGTCCGCGATCACGGTGCGGAAAGGGGCGGAGACCTTCGAGATCGAGACCGACTGTCTGGCGATGTCGGGGGGCTGGAACCCGACGATCCACCTGACCTGCCACATGAACGGCCGCCCGCGCTGGAGCGAGGATCTGGCGGCCTTCGTGCCGATGGAGGGTGCCGTGCCGGGTCTGGTCGCAGTCGGGGCGGCGAATGGCAGCATGTCCACCCATGGGGCGCT
>JAAUPC010000242.1 GCA_012036325.1 Paracoccaceae bacterium | reverse complement strand
GCCCCTCCGCCGGCTCGTGCCGACAGCGCGGCCTTCCTGTGCGCGGATCAGTTCCACCTTCTCTTCCGCCTCGGCCAGCTTGGCCGCGCAATGCGCCTTCAGCTTCGCTCCGCGTTCATAAAGCGCAATCGATTGGTCCAGCGGCACTTCGCCCCGCTCCAGCGCGCCGACCACCTGCTCCAGGGCGGCCATCGCCTCCTCGAAACTCATTCCCTCAACGGCTTTGTCCGTCATCGGCCCCGCTCCTCCAGCACTGCAACATGCGCCGCGACCGAAGCCGCCAGCGCATCCAGATCATAGCCGCCCTCAAGTGTCGAGACCACCCGCCCCCCGGCAAACCCGCAGAGATGCCGCGTCAGCCAGGCATAGTCCTCGGCCCGCCATTCCAACCCCGCCAGCGGATCATCGGCATGCGCATCAAACCCGGCCGAGATCAGCAAAAGCTCAGGCTGCCACGCCTCAAGCGCCGGAAACACAACCCTTTCATAGACGTGCCGCATGTCATGCCCGGTGCCACCACCCCGCAGCGGCAAGTTCATGATCTGGCCATGCGCGCCCTTCTCTTCCGGCCGCCCGGTGCCGGGATAAAGCGGCATCTGGTGCGAGGAGACGAAGAGACAGCGCCCCTCGTCCCACAAAAGGTCCTGCGTCCCATTGCCATGATGCACGTCGAAATCCACGATGGCGACGCGGTTCAGCCCGTGATGGTCCAGCGCCCGCTTGGCCCCGATCGCCACCGTCCCAAACAGGCAGAACCCCATGGCAATGTCGCGTTCCGCATGGTGCCCGGGTGGTCGCCCCGCCACAAAGGCCGTCTTCACCTCGCCCGACACCACTGCATCCACCGCCGCGCAGATGCCCCCGACCGCCCGCATCGCCGCGTCGTATGACCCCGGAGACAGGAATGTATCCCCATCCAGTTGCGCCCAACCGTCCTTTGGCACCGCCGCCTTCACCCGCGCAAGGTAAGACGCCGGATGACAGCGCAGCACATCGGCCTCTTCGCCGACAGGACACTCCCGCCGCTCCAGCGTCAGCCCCGTCAGACCGCGCTCTACCGCTGCCAGCCTTTCCACCCGCTCCGGGTGGCCCGGCGGTGTCACATGTCGCGCGCAATCGATATGACTGAAAACCAGCATGGCTTGCTCTTTTGAGAAATACTCCACGGGGGTGCGGGGGTGTGAAACCCCCGCGCGTCAGCCAACCCTCAATCCGGCTGCAGCATGTATCCCTCACCCCGTACCGTCTGCAGATAGCGCGGGCTTTTCGGGTCTACCTCGATCTTCCGCCGCAGCCGGGTGATCTGCACATCCACCGCCCGCTCTTGCGCCGCATCCGCGCCCGCCTGATCGCCGACCAGCTTGTCCCGGCTGATCGCCACGCCGGGTGCCGCCGCGAAGACCCGCATCAGGCCGCTTCCGTCGCCGTCAGCCGGACGGGGGCCTCGCCGCGCCACATCTCGCCCCGGTCAAGGTCATAGCGCACCGCGCCCAGATGGATCACCTGCCGCACCGGTTCCGCCGCGCGCACCTGTGGCACCCGCCGCAAGATCGCATTGATCCGCAGCAGCAATTCCTTCGGCTCGAACGGCTTGACCAGATAGTCATCCGCCCCCGCCTCCAGCCCTTCGATCCGGTTCGAGGTTTCACCCTTCGCCGTCAAAAGCAGGATCGGCGTCGTCATGCGCTTCCTCAGATCGCGGGTCAGCGTCACGCCATCCTCGCCCGGCATCATCACATCCATGACGATCAGGTCAAATTCCAGCCCGCCCAGAATGCGCCGCGCCTGGGCGGCATCCCGGGCCGCGGACACCAGAAACCCGTTGCGCATGAGGAACTTCTGCAGAAGGCCCCGAATGCGTTCGTCATCATCGACGATCAGAAGATGCGCGTCGGGAACCATCAACCGCCCTCCTTCAAACGGTTGTATTGCTTGCGCATCTCAGGGTCCATCATCGCTTCCAGCACCTGACGAAAGCCCTGCACCGCCGCCGGCCCCGCCGCACGATAGGCCGCCCGCATCCGCGCCCGCTGCGCATCTGACAATTCGCGTTCCAGGATCAGCCCCTTCTCCGTCAGGAACAGGTGCCGTTCCCGTGCATCTACGCGGCCCTTTTCACTGCGCACCAGACCGTCATCGATCAAAGTGCGCAACACACGATTCAACGATTGCTTTGTAACACCAAGGATCGACAGCAGGTTTGAGACCGTCGTCCCGGGGCTGCGATGCACGAAATGGATCGCCCGGTGATGCGCCCGGCCATAGTCCATCCCCTCAAGAATGCGGTCCGGGTCCGCCGTGAACCCGCGATAGGCGAAGAACATCGCCTCAATCCCCTTGCGCAACTGCTCATCCGTCAGGAACAGCAGCCCCTCGCCCCCGGCAGTCTCGGCCATCCCACCCTCCCGCTTTCGCATGAATTTACGTCAGCCTTGTTGACTTTCCAAGACCGAACCCGTAACCCTCACCCGATTTCGCGCAAGAATCTGTCCGAAGCGGACCTTTCAGGCGCAACATTCGTAAAGTTCGGGCGCAAAGCTGGAGGGTAAGATGGCAGGCTATGACGATCGTGACGGGTTCATCTGGATGGATGGCAAACTGGTGGACTGGCGTTCCGCCAACGTGCACATCCTGACCCATGCCATGCACTACGCCTCCTCGGTCTTCGAAGGCGAACGGTGCTACAACGGCAAGATCTTCAAATCGACCGAACATTCCGAGCGTCTGCGCATGTCCGGCGAACTCCTCGACATGCCGCTTCCTTACAGCGTCGAAGAAATCAACGCCGCGAAAGAGGCGACCCTCAAGGCCAACAACCTGACCGACGCCTACGTTCGCGCCATCGCCTGGCGTGGTGCAGGGGAAATGATGGGTGTCGCCGCCAACAAGAACCCGATCCGCATGGCCGTGGCCTGCTGGACCTGGGGCAACTACTACGGCGATGCCAAGTTCAAGGGCGCGAAGCTTGACATCGCCAAGTGGAAGCGTCCCAGCCCCGAAACCATCCCCCACGCCGCCAAGGCCGCCGGTCTTTACATGATCTGCACGATGTCCAAGCACGCGGCCGAAGCCAAAGGCTGCTCTGACGCGATGATGT
This sequence comes from Paracoccaceae bacterium, assembly GCA_012036325.1. Lineage (GTDB taxonomy): Bacteria > Pseudomonadota > Alphaproteobacteria > Rhodobacterales > Rhodobacteraceae > Tabrizicola. The sequence goes on along the minus strand of JAAUPC010000242.1, from coordinate 2,693 downwards.
TCGACTATCGCGGCTATGTGGCCGAGGCGACGGGTGCCAACATCTTCTTCGTCAAGGACGGCGAAGTGCACACCCCCAAGGCCGACGCCTTCCTGAACGGCATCACCCGGCAGACCGTGATCGGGATGCTCAAGGACATGCAGATCAAGGTCCACGAACGCCACATCATGCCGGAAGAGCTGGAGGGGTTCGAACAGTGCTGGCTGACCGGCACCGCGGCTGAGGTGACGCCAGTCGGCCAGATCGGCGATTACAACTTCGAAGTGGGTGACCTGACCAAGCGGGTCGCAACCGAATACGAAAAGCTGGTCCGCGCCTGATTTTTGAAGGTCGAAAAGCAAAAGGCCGGGCACATTGCCCGGCCTTTCTGTTTGGTCCCGTCAAAGTCAGACGACTTCCGTCACAACCTCGATATTCCCCTTCGTCGCGTTCGAATACGGGCAGATGAAATGCCCGCGTTCCGCGATCTTCTCGGCCACCGCGCGGTCAAGACCCGGCAGGCTGACCACCAGCTTGACCTTCAGGCCAAAGCCGCCGTCCGACCGGCCGCCGATCCCGACATGGGCGTTCACCGTGGCATTGTCCGGCACCGTGCCCAGCTTTTCGCTGCTGGCAGCAAAACGCATCGCGCCCAGATAGCAGGCGGCATAGCCCACGGCGAACAGCTCTTCCGGGTTATGGCCCAGGCCTGATCCGCCCAGCTCCTTCGGGCTGGTCATGGTCACGGTCAGCTGGCCATTGACCAGCCCGGCCACGCCATTACGGCCACCACCGCTTGCCTTCGCCTCGGTCCAGTACTTTGCGTCTACGGTCATGGCAGTCTCCTATCGTGTGCGATTAAATCGTATGCGATTGATCTACGAAGTCTTGCCGCCAATGTCAATCGCTTGCGCTTTGATCGCGCGCGATGTATCAATCGGCATGGCCCTAGCACCCCCTGACATGCTTTGCTTCACGCTGCATTCCGCAGCCCAGGCCGTGCATTCCGCCTATACCCCGCTGTTGGAGCCATTGGGCCTGACCTATCCGCAATACCTCGTCCTTGCCTCGCTCGCGGACAAGGATGGCCAAGGCATGGGCCAATTGGGGGCCTCCCTGCGGCTGGAATCGAACACCCTGACCCCGCTCTTGAAGCGGATGCAGGCCGCAGGCTGGCTGACCCGCAGCCGCGACCCCGCCGATGACCGCAGGGTCGTTCTGACACTGACCAATGATGGCCGCACCCTAGCCCAACGCGCGGAAGACGTGCCCCGCGCTTTTGCCGAAAAGACCGGCCTGAACCCCGACCAGATCCGCGACCTACGCGATGTTCTGGCGGTGCTGCGCAACCGGTTGAAACCCGCCAAAGCCTGACAGATCGCGAAAACACGCAGCCAAGCGTTTGATTTCTATAACTCAGCACCCCGATCCCAGCCCGGGACAGTCAGGCGCTGCGCCCCCGCGCGATTCGCAAGAAATTGATCAGCCGCGCCGGTCCCACCGGGGCATGGCTGCGGTGCCAGATCTTGCGCTGAACTCGGGCAAGCCGCAGAAACTGCTGCACCTTCCCCCCGGTCGTTGCGCTGCGATGATCCGCCAGATGTCTGCCCATGTCGTCCTCCTCCAACGCTGTCAGGGCAGCCAGCCTATCACATCCGGTCCTCGGCCCCAACCTCGCCGCCGGGCGGGGGTAAGGAATTCCCCACTGCCAAGGACCGCGCTTCCCCGTCACCGTCAGGCACTTGTCTACCCTTTTTTTGACGATCCCCAATTTAACCGCTGCCTTTTCAGCCTTTGCAAGGAAAGTTCTTTTCATGGAAGTCTCGCATTTCGAACTCATCTGGAAGCCCCAGTCCCCCGCCACCCCGATCGGCCAATCCGGCATCGACAAGGTGTTCCAGGGCTATTTTCTGGAAATCACCAACCTTGAAGCGGTGGACTACACCTACGCGATCGAGTTCGTGGTTGCCCCCGGTGCCCCGCCGGAACGCAACCTGATCGGCAACACGGTCGTCTTCATCGACACACCCGGCGTGAATAACGCGCCGGGCGTTCTGAACGGTAACGCGGCGGGCACAGTCTTCAGCCCTTCGACCGGCAACTTCACGATCCCGGCCAATGGCACTGCGCTGGTAGCGGTGCTTCCGTCTGCCTTCCAGTTTCCTGGCCCCAACCCCCTCGACCCGACCCCGCTGGTCGGCCAGAACTTCGAAGTGCGCGGCTATGTCCGTTTGCGGCTGCCAACGGTCTTCCGCGCTGTGCAGCTGCCAAACGGAACCTTCGCGTTCCGCCGCGTGGCACAGGCAAACGGGCCGGTGAAGGTTCTTCTGACACCGCAGAATCGGTCGACCTACTATGCCACGAACGGTACGCTGTCTGATCAGACACAGGCCAGCTTGCCCACCGCCTCGGGTGCCGCGAGGAACGACCTGCCGCCCGACCAGCCGATTGTCATCGTTGTCCCGGCCGTGCTGGATATTGACGCCATCAAGATAACTGCGCTGCAAACCATGATCGACCAGGTTGATCCGGGTCTTGCCATGGCGGCCTTGCTGGCCTCGATCGACCCCGAAAAATCCGATCTTGCCGCGATGAACGCAAGTCTTGCAAAAGCCGGAATCGGCGTTGCGGTTGAGCGTCGGAAACAAAAGGCCTAGGCCAAAGGGGGGGGCGGGCCGCTTCAGACCCGCCCCAACCGCCCAGCCGCCCAGCGC
>JAAUPC010000241.1 GCA_012036325.1 Paracoccaceae bacterium | reverse complement strand
AATACCATCACCAGCCAGGTCACACAGGTCAGCGGTATCCCTGTCAGCCCCATCGCGGGTGAAACGGTGGTGCGCCTGACCCGTGATGTGCCGATTGTGATTCGTGGGGCCAATATCGCCGCACCCGGCCTCACCGTCAGCGGGGGGCTGCGACCTCTTCGATCAGCCCCGCCTCGATCAGCTCCGAGGTGATGGTCGTCACGCTGGCCGGGCTGACCCCAAGGTCCTTGGCCACCTGCACCCGGGGGATCAGACCCGCCGCGCGCACCAGTTCGAACACCTGCTGCCGCAGCGGGCGCTGCGATTCGGACAGCGGCGGGATCAGCGGGCCAACCCCGTTGCGTCCCTCACTTGGCTCCGGCCGGATCGCCCGCGGCATTTATTCAGTCTCCGAAGTAATGTTGTGGCCATTTGGCCAGATTCGCCGTCTGCCCTGCCTCGAAACACCCGAAGCAGGGTGGATCAACATTCTGCCCAAGTTTTCATCACCAGTTTTATTTTGACAACTGAAATTGTCACCGCCACGGTTTTGCTGGATTTCGGCATTAACGCCGTTCAGGCAAATTTGCCGAAAGAGGGAGGTAATGACGAATGCGTAACCTGATTCTCGCCGCAGTTGTGGCGGTGACCGGTTTCTCGTCCGCTGCTTTGGCCGAGGGCCGCAAGATCGGAGTGTCCTGGTCCAACTTCCAGGAACCGCGCTGGAAGTTTGATGCCGCTGCCATGCGGTCGTCGATCCAGCGCGATGGCAACGAATACATCACCGCCAATGCCGAAGCCTCTGCTGAAAAGCAGCTTGAGGACATCCGCACCATGATCGAGCAGGGCGTCGAAGCCCTGGTCATCCTTCCCGTCGACCGTGAGGCGATCCTGCCCGCCATCGACATGGCCGCCGAAGCGGGCATTCCCGTCATCAGCTATGACCGCCTGATCGAGGATGATCGTGTCTTCTACATCACCTTCGACAACGTCGGCGTCGGCCGCATCATCGCGGCCATCGTCCGCCAGGCGCAGCCTGAGGGCAACTATGTCATCCTGAAAGGCGATCCAGCCGATGCGAACGTGGGTTTCCTGCGGCAAGGCATGGAAGAAGTCATCGGTGCCGCTGTTGCAGGCGGCAGCATCACCATCGTCGGCGAGGCGAACGCCGATGGCTGGGCCCCGGACAGCGCCTTTGCCGCAATGGAAAAGATTCTGGCCGACAATGGCAACAAGGTTGATGCGGTGCTGGCGCAGAACGACGGCATCGCTGGCGCGGTGATCCAGGCGCTGGAGGCCCAGGGCCTCAGCGTTCCGGTCGGCGGTCAGGACGGTGACCCAGCCGCGCTGAACCGCGTGGCGCGCGGCACGCAACTGGTGTCGGTCTGGAAGAACAACCGCGAACTTGGCAAGGCCGCCGGCAAGGTTGCAGGCCTTTTGGCCGATGGCGTGGCGATGAACCGCGTCCCCGATTCCACCCGCTTTACCGGGGGCGACAAGGGTCTGACCTACAACACCATCCTTCTGAACCCGACGCCCATCACCAAGGAAAACCTGAACCTGGTGATCGAAGCGGACCACATCACCCGCAAGGACGCCTGCGAAGGCGCACAGCCCGGCGTGGCGGGCTGCTGACCGAAGTCGTTTCCCGGCTATGACCAAGGGCGCGGGTTCCAGGTGGACCGGCGCCCTTACTTTTTATTTTGACAACTGAAATTATTCGCGGCATTTTTCCGCCCGTTCCGGCGAATCTGCCGGGCCGGCCCCTCGCAGGCCGATGTCCATAGGGAGGATACTATGCGTAACGCAATTCTCGTCGCCGTTCTGGCGGTGACTGGCTTTTCGTCGGCCGCGCTCGCGGAAGGCAAGAAGATCGGCGTGTCTTGGGCTCAGTTCCAGGAAGAGCGCTGGAAGATCGACGAAGCTGCCATGAAGGCCGCCATCGAAGCTGCTGGCAACGAGTATGTCTCGGCCGACGCACAGTCCTCGGCTGAAAAGCAGCTTTCGGACATCGACGCGCTGATCGCCCAGGGCGTGGACGCCCTGATCATCAACGCCTGGGACAAGGACGCTATCGCGCCGGCCATCGAGAAAGCCGCTGCCGAAGGGATCCCGGTCGTCGGCTATGACCGCTTGATCGAAGACGACCGCACCTTCTACCTGACCTTCGACAACGTCGGTGTCGGCCGCATCATCGCGGAATCGGTGTTCGCCGTGGCCCCGAAAGGCAACTATGCGATCATCAAGGGCGACCCGGGTGACCCGAACGTTGGCTTCCTGCGTCAGGGCATGGAAGAAGTCATCGGCGCCGCTGTTGCCTCGGGCGACATCGTGATCGTCGGCGAAGCGAACTCGGACGGCTGGAAGCCCGAGAACGCCCAGAAGAACATGGAACAGATCCTGACCGCCAACAACAACGCCGTTGACGCCGTTCTGTCGCAGAACGACGGCATGGCCGGTGGCGCTGCGGCCGCTCTGGCGGCTCAGGGCCTGAACGTTCCGCTTGGTGGTCAGGACGGCGACCTTGCCGCGATCAACCGCGTTGCCCGTGGCACGCAGACGGTTTCGGTCTGGAAGAACGCCCGTGACCTCGGCAAGGCCGCTGGCGAAATCGCCGGCATGCTGGCTGACGGCACCGCGCTCGACGCGATCCCGAACGCGACCAAGTTCTCGGGCGGCGAGAAGGGCGTTGAAATGAACGCGATCCTTCTGAACCCGACCCCGATCACCAAGGACACGCTGAACCTGGCGATCGACGCGGGCCACATCACCAAGGAACAGGCTTGCGAAGGCGCCATGGAAGGCGTCGCCGCCTGCCAGTGATCTAGGCTGATCTTTCGGCGCCGTCCGCCTTCGGGCGGCGCCGTTTTCCTTTTTGGCGGGTGGCCTTTCTCCCTTTGTCGGAGTGTCGTCTTCGTCCCATGGGCGAAAGACACTGGCCCAGCCATACCCCTCTCTCAGGCTGGACGAGGATATGACGAACGCACCCCAACCCCACTCCCCGCAGGTTCAGACGGAAAGCGGCTTCGCTCGCTTCCTGCGCGCCACCGAGATTGACCCCCGGCTTCTGGGCATGGTCGGTGCCCTCTTGCTCATCTGGGTCGCCTTTGAGGCCTATTCCGCTTTTGTCCTTGGACGCCCCTCGCTTCTGCTCGGCGCAAGCCAGGCCGAGGCGAACGGCTTTCTGACCCCGCGCAACCTGTGGAACCTGTCGGTCCAGACCGCCTATATCGGCATCATGGCCACGGGGATGGTGCTGGTCATCATCACCCGCAACATTGACCTGTCGGTCGGGTCCATCATGGGCATGGTCGGCATGTATATGGGCTTGTTGCAGGTCGAATATCTGACCCCCGCAATGGGCCTTGGGCATCCGTCGATCTGGATCATCACCGTGGTCTTCGGCATCGCGATGGGTGCCCTGATCGGGGCCTTCCAGGGTGTGCTGATTGCCTTTCTGAGCATCCCTTCGTTCATCGTCACGCTGGGCGGCCTTCTGGTCTGGCGGGGTGCGGCTTTCCTTGTGGCTGGCGGCAAGACAATTGCACCGATGGACGAAACCTTCGCCCTGATCGGCGGCGGGTCCTTCGGTGCGCTTGGCCGCACCGGCAGCTGGATCTTCGCCGTCATCGCTTGCGTCTTCGTCGTCTGGGCCTTCCTCAGCGGCCGAAAAGCGCGCACGCTGCACGGCTTTGCCCAACGCCCCGCCTGGGCCGAAACCTTCGTGATCGGCCTCATCTGTGCGGTCATCGTCGGTGCGACAGCCATGGTCAACGCCTATGTCTGGCCGCGCGGCAACATCGCGAAGTACTATGAAAGCATCGGCCAAGAGCTGCCGGAATGCGCCAAGGACAACGACACGATCTATGAAGGCGTCTGCGCCACGTTCGGCCACGGCTTTGCCTATCCCGTGCTGATCCTGATTGCTGTGGCCATCTTCATGACCATCCTGATGACCCGCACCCGCTTTGGCCGCTATGTCTTCGCCATCGGCGGCAACCCCGAGGCAGCCGCCCTATCGGGCATCAATACCCGCGCCATGACGGTGAAGATTTTCACCCTGATGGGTGGTCTTGCCGGGATCGCCGCCGTGATCGGTGCTGCCCGCCAGAACTCGGCCACCAACGCGATGGGCAACCTGGATGAGCTTTACGTCATCGCCGCCGCGGTTGTCGGGGGCACGTCTCTCGCCGGGGGTGTGGGCACGATCTACGGCGCGATCATCGGCGCGCTGATCCTGACCAGCCTGCAGACCGGGATGGTGCTGATTGGCTTCGGCGACGGCTCATACCAAAGGATCGTGATTGGCGTGGCGCTCGTCCTCGCCGTCTGGCTCGACATCGTTTACCGCAAACGCATCAAGTAAGGGGCTGACATCATGGTAGACAGAACCGGAACCCCGCTGGTCGAGCTGCGCGACATCTCGATCTCGTTCGGCGGCATCAAGGCCGTCGATCACGTCACCGTCGATCTTCACCCCGGCGAAGTTGTCGGCCTTCTGGGCCACAACGGCGCGGGCAAGTCGACGCTGATCAAATGCCTGTCGGGCGCCTACAAGGCCGATGCCGGGCAGATCCTGATCAACGGCCAGGAGGTTGAGATCAACAACCCCCGCGACGCCCGCAGCCATAACATCGAAACGATCTACCAGACCCTTGCGCTGGCCGACAACCTTGACGCCGCCTCGAACCTCTTCCTCGGGCGGGAACTGGTGAACAGCCTTGGCTTCGTCGATGAGGCGAAGATGGAGGCTGAGACGCGCAAGATCATGGGCCGCCTCAACCCAAACTTCCGCAAGTTCGGCGTGCCGGTCTCGGCGCTTTCCGGCGGGCAGCGCCAGTCGGTCGCCATCGCGCGGGCGGTCTACTTCAACGCCAAGATCCTGATCATGGACGAACCGACCGCCGCCCTTGGCCCGCATGAGACGCAGATGGTGTCAGAGCTGATCCAGGAACTGAAGGCGCAAGGCCTTGGTATCTTCCTGATCGAACATGACATCCACAACGTCATGAAGCTGTGCGATCGGGCAAGCGTGATGAAGAACGGCCAACTGGTCGGCACGGTCAACGTCGATGAAGTCACCGATGAGGACATCCTCAGCATGATCATCCTGGGCAAGAAGCCGGCGCTGGCGGCCTGAGATGTATATCGGCCTTGACCTGGGGACCTCAGGCCTCAAGGGCATTCTCATCGGCGAGGATCAGACCGTCCTCGCCGAAGCGACCGCCCCCCTGACCGTGTCCCGCCCGGCCGAAGGGTGGAGCGAGCAATCCCCCTCGGACTGGATTTCCGCGGCTGAGGCCGTGCTGGACCAGCTTGCCGCCAAGGGCCTTGGCGAAGTGCGCGGCATCGGGCTTTCGGGCCACATGCACGGTGCCACCTTGCTGGATGCGGGCGATGAGGTCCTTCGCCCCTGTATCCTGTGGAATGACACCCGCAGCCATGAAGAGGCGGCCGAGCTGGACGGCGACCCGATGTTCCGCCGCCTGACCGGCAACATCGTCTTCCCCGGCTTCACCGCGCCAAAGCTGATGTGGGTCCGCACCCATGAACCCCGCATCTGGGACCGCGTCGCCAAGATCCTCTTGCCCAAGGATTACCTGCGCCTCTGGCTGACGGGCGAGCATGTCGGCGAAATGTCCGATGCCGCCGGGACCTCCTGGCTGGATACCGGCAAGCGCGACTGGTCCAATGACCTTCTGGCCGCCACCGGCCTGACCCGCGCCCAGATGCCCCGGCTTGTCGAAGGCTCTGCCGTTTCTGGTCATCTCCGTGAGGCATTGGCCGCCCGCTGGGGCCTGCCGAAAGGCGTGGTCATCGCT
>JAAUPC010000240.1 GCA_012036325.1 Paracoccaceae bacterium | reverse complement strand
TGACGTCAGGCCACGCGCCGCGCCCCTTCGGCTTCGCAGCACCCGCTGCCGGGCCGGGCGGGCCTTGCACCGCTCCACCCAGTCACGAATCAACGGATCGTCTGGCGTGGCCGCAGGAAACCAGGCGTAGGGCGAATGCAGCAGGATATCCGCCGCAGTGAAACGGTCACCCATCAGCCATGGCCCCTTCTGCAAGGCTGCGCGCAGACGTGCCGCCACCTCATCCGGCCCGTGGAACGTGGCGGACAGCCAGGGATGCGAGATTTCGGCCCCCTGAAGGATGACCACAGGCTCCATCACACCCTGATACCAGGTCAGCCAGGTGACGAAGGCCCCCCACTCCGGCGTGCCAACGGCAGGGGCAAGGCTGCTGTCAGGGAACATCGTGGTCAGGACCAGCATGATCGCCGCGCGTTCGGTGATGATGGTCCCGTCCTGCACCAGAGCGGGCACTTTGCCTTCGGGGTGCGGGTTGGCCGGGTCGCGGCCGCCAGAGCCGTCCATCCGGGGGATGGTCACCTGATGCAGCGTGATCCAGTCGGCAATCCCCATCTCCTCGATCAGGGTCAAGATGGCCGAGGACCGGCTTTCCGGGGAATGATAAAGCGTCAGCATGGTGCTCTCCTGTCTGTTGCGATGGGATTGGTTTACGCCTAGCATCCTGTCATAACCTGTCAGGATGCCATGGCCCGCGCGGATCGCCTGTTTCGCCTGTTGCACGCGCTGCGAATACTGCCGCAGCCCGTCAGCGCCGCCCGTCTGGCCAAGGAAACTGGCGTGTCAGAGCGCACGCTTTACCGCGATATCAGTGCCTTGCGGGCAGGGGGTGCGCTGATCGACGGCGCGGCCGGCTTGGGATATACCCTGACCGAAGACCCCGCCCTGCCGCCGCAGATGTTCACGCGGCTGGAGGTTGAGGCGCTGGTTCTGGGCCTGGCCGAGGTTGGCCTTGCCGGTGACCCGGCCCTGGCAAAAGCAGCCGAAGCGGCGCAAGCCAAGATCATCGCCACCCTGCCGGACCGTGTGCAGCGCCAGGCGATCCACGCCGTCAGCCGCACCTACCGCTACGACCGCCGCCCGCCCCTGCCGCCGCATATGAGCACCTTGCGTGAGGCCGCCTGGGAAGAACGCGCGCTGGACCTGACCTACCGTGACCTCAATGACAAAGTGACCGAACGGCGCATCTGGCCTCTGGGCGTCGTCTTTCTGGATCGTGAGGTGCAGTGCCTTGCCTTTTGCTGCCTCCGTCAGGATTTTCGCCGTTTCAAGGTCGCGCAAATGGATGCCGTCCGCCTGACCGACGAAAGCTTTCGCCCCCGCCGTGTACCCCTGTTGCGCGACTATCTGGATCAGCTGCACAATTCCCGCCGCTGAACCGGCATGCTAGACTGCGCCCATGCCCAGCCTCTGCCGCGATTGCCTGACTTTGACCGACAGTGCATCCCCGCGCTGCCCGGCCTGCCGGTCACCGCGCATGGTGCATCATGCCGAGCTGACGGACCTGTCCATCGCCCATATGGACTGCGACGCCTTCTATGCCTCGGTCGAAAAGCGCGACAATCCAGCGATTCGCGATCAGCCGGTGATCGTGGGCGGTGGCACACGGGGCGTCGTCTCCACCTGCTGCTATATCGCGCGCATCCATGGCGTGCGGTCAGCTATGCCGATGTTCCAGGCGCTGAAGCTGTGCCCGCAAGCGGTGGTCGTGAAGCCCCGGTTTAGCGCCTATACCGAAGCCAGCCGCGCCATTCGCGCGATGATGGAAGAGCTGACGCCGTCGATCGAGCCCCTCTCACTGGATGAGGCCTTCATGGACCTGACCGGCACCGCCCGCCTGCACGGCGCAGCCCCGGCGGTCCTGCTGGCAAGGCTGACCAAGCGGATGGAGGATGAGCTGGGCCTGACCGGCTCCATCGGCCTGTCGCACAACAAGTTCCTGGCAAAGATCGCGTCAGACCTGGACAAGCCGCGCGGGTTTCGGTGATTGGCCGGGCGGAGACGGAGGCGTTCCTGAAACCGAAACCCGTGCGCATCATCTGGGGCGTGGGGCAGGCGACGCAAGCGGCGCTGGAGGCGGCGGGCATCCGCACCATCGCCGACCTTCTGCGCTGGGACCGGGGCGACCTTGGCGCAAGGTTCGGGTCGATGGGTGACAGGCTTTGGCATCTGGCGCGGGGTCTTGATACACGCCGAGTGAACCGTGACGAAAAACTGAAGTCGATCTCGAAGGAAACGACGTTCTTTGAAGATACGTCGGACCCTGACCTTCTGGATGGTCATATCTGGCGGCTCTCGGAACAGGTGGCCGACCGGGCCAAGGCCAAGCGCCTGTCGGGGCGGACCGTGACGCTGAAGCTGAAGAAGGGCGATTTCCAGCTGGTCACCCGGCGGCATGCGCTGACGGACCCGACCCAGCTGACTGACCGCATCTACCGCGCCGCGCGGGATCTCTATGACCATGCCGGGACGAAGGGGCCGTTTCGGCTGATCGGCGTCGGCATCTCTGACCTTGCACCCGAGGATCAGGCAGATCTGGCCCAAGACCTTCTGGACCCCGACGCCCGCCGCCGCGCTGCCGCTGAACGCGCCACCGACGCGATTCGCGCAAGATTCGGGGCCGAGGCGATCATCAAGGGCCGTGCCCTAAGGTAGGGTGGGCAATATTGCCCACCCTACGTTCCTATTCCGCCGCAAGCGCGACACCGCTTGGCCGGAGAAGGTCTGCAACCACGCCCGCCATCTGGTCCCGAAACGCGGCAAAGCCGGGCGACGGTTCCACCCGTGCCTCATCCATGTAAAGGGCGCGGTCAATCTCAACCTGCACGACATGCACCCCGCGTGAAGGGCGACCGTAGGCCTGCGCTACATAAGCCCCGGCAAAGGGCGCGTTCCGCGCGACCCGCAGGCCGACGCCCGCAAAGGCGGCCTCAACCCGTTCCATCACCTCGCGCCCGGCGGCGACACCGTAGCGGTCGCCCAGAACCACTTCGGGCTGCAGATGGCCGGGGCGGGTATGCGCCTCGATCGCCTCATGCGGCATGGAATGGCAATCGATCAGGATGGCCGAGCCGAATTCGGCCCGTGTCGTCTCAATCAAGGCGGCCAGCGCCTGGTGATAGGGGTGCCAGAAGCGCGCGATACGGGCTTCGGCTTCGGCTAGGGTCATCTTGCCACGATAGATCGCCCGCCCGCCGGCAACGACGCGGGGAATCACCCCAAGGCCCGAGGCGATGCGCGGATTGTGCGGCACGCGCTGGATGCCTTCGATGACGCTGGGGTCAAGCTCATCGGCGGCGCGGTTGAGGTCCAGAAACGCCCGGGGCGCCCGCGCGGCCAGCAAAGGCGCCCCCATCAGCGGGGCCATGTCGAAGAGATGGTCCACAAAGGCATCTTCAGACGACCGGATCGCCTGCCGGTCAAGCACGGCCTGTGCAAGGAAATCGGGGCTGTAGTCGCGCCCGGAATGGGGCGAGGCAAAGATCACCGGCCCGCTCTGCTGCAAGGGACGGGTCAGCCTGTAAGCCTCGGTCATTGTTTGCGGCAAGCCTGCGCCTCCTGCGGTCCTGTCTTGATATAGCGGCAGTTTCCGGAAAAGCCAAAACCCCTTGCGGGCCCCAAGACGAGTGAGTATAGCACCGCCCTGACCGACGCGGTTTCGCCCGCGTCCTTTTCGTTAGCGACAAGGACAAGGCGGGATGCAACGGCAAAGTGGGCGGTTAGCTCAGCGGTAGAGCACTACGTTGACATCGTAGTGGCCACTGGTTCGATCCCAGTACCGCCCACCATTCGCCGCTTCCCGCTTGGGAGGCATGGGTTTCAATCTGGCGCAGGTCCGCGCCGCGAAATGGGAGGGTCGACCATGAAAGTCGCCAACTCGCTCCGCTCGCTGAAGACGCGTCACCGCGATTGCCAGGTCGTGCGCCGTAAAGGCCGCGTCTATGTGATCAACAAGACGCAGAAGCGCTACAAGGCCCGCCAAGGTTGATCCTTGGCGGCTGAGACTGCGCGCAGCAGACCGGATCAACAGGCCGCCCAGGGGAAACCCGGGCGGCCTTTGTCATTGCGCGCGATTTTCAGGCGCACCGTGTGGTCCGACTGCGGAAGCCTCCGGCGGGAGTATTTTTGAAAAGAGCAAGGGCGCTGGCTCTTTTTCCAAATACTCCTGGGGTGTTTGGGGCCGGGGGCTTGGGGGCAGGATGCCCCCAACGTCCGAGCCGGTTGCGCGGCCCCTTTGGCCGCGCAGAGGCGAGACAAAGGGCTTGCGGCGCAGGCCGCGCATTTTGATAGTTGCGCGGTCAGCTGCGCAACAGGTCCGAAGCCATGCACCCCAATCCCGCCTTCCGCCAGACGCCGCAAGATCGCAATCTGGCCTCGCCCGGTCGCGCGGTTTTGGTGTGCTGTCGGTCAACGGCCCCGATGGCCCCCTTGCCGCGCATGTGCCGTTTTTCTTGTCGGACGATGCCAGTTTTGCCGAACTGCACCTTGCCCGCTCCAACGCGGTGATCAGGGCCGGGCTGCCCGCGCCAGCGCTTTTGGCCGTCAGTGGGCCCGATGCCTATATCTCGCCCGACTGGTACGGACCGCACCATGAGGTGCCGGATCAGGTCCCGACCTGGAACTATGTCGCTGTCCACCTGCGCGGGGTGCTTGAACCCCTGCCGGAAGATGCGCTCCGCCCGCATGTTGATGCGCTTTCGGCGGAACATGAGGGGCGAATCGCGGGCAAGGCGCCCTGGACGTCAACCAAGATGACCGAAGGCGCGATGCCGCGGATGATGCGGATGATCCTGCCCTTCCGGTTGCGGGTCACCGGGGTTGAGGGGACGTGGAAGCTGAACCAGAACAAACCTGTCGACGTGCGCGCCCGTGCTGCGGCGGCCCTTGCGAAGGGTGGGCCCGGCGCGCAGGCCATCGCCGCGCTGATCCGAGATCTGCCTGAGGGCTGATCCAGGCCGCCGACAGGTCCGGTTTCCGTTTACAGGGGGCGGGGCTGGCCTTACTCTGGCACTTCCTGTCCCCATGGAGGGTTCGATGCCATTGCCGCTTGCCCCGCTATTGCCGCTTGCCCTGCGCCTAGGGGCGGTTGCGACCACGACCTACGCAATCTCGCGCTGGGTGCGGGCGCGCACGCATCCCGGTCGCACTGACCAGCGGGCCGAAGATGCGCTGGATGATCTGGGCGAAGGTCTGACGGCCCATAAGCCGCTGGACCGCGCTGGTGAAAGCGTCAGCCAGACCAACACCAGCGGCCGGGTGGTCCGGGTGATCACCCTTGGCGGCCGCCGGTTTGAGGTGGACGCCGCCTTCATCGCGCGCTTTCGGGTCCGGAAGGGCGATTGATGCGGCTTTATCATGCCCCCGCCTCGCCTTTCGTGCGCAAGGTCATGGTCCTTTTGCATGAGGCGGGCGCCGTCGACCGGGTGACATTGGTCCCCGCTGCGGGCACGCCCCTCAATCCCGGGACCATGCCTGTTGACCGCAATCCCCTGGGCAAGATCCCCGCGCTTGAGCGGGAGGATGGCCCGACGCTTTATGACAGCCGGGTCATCTGCCGCTATCTGGATGATACTCTTCAGGCGGGTCTCTATCCCGCGCCGCCGCATCTATGGGATACCCTCGTGCTTGAGGCGACGGCTGACGGGATCAGCGACGCCGCGGTCCTGATGCGCTATGAGGAGCATGTCCGCCCGGAAGCCAGCCGTTCGCCGGACTGGGTTGCAGGGCAATGGGCCAAGATCGATCGTGCCCTGACCGCGGTTGAGGCACGCTGGACCAGCCATTTGGCCGGGCCGGTCGACATGGGACAGATCGCGCTGGGCGCGGCGCTGGGCTACCTCGACTTCCG
>JAAUPC010000239.1 GCA_012036325.1 Paracoccaceae bacterium | reverse complement strand
AGCGCGGCGGCGATCATCACCGCGCCCGAGCCGACATAGGAATAGCCGACCTGCGTGCGGTCGACGCCAAGGGCAAGCGCTTCAAGATGGGCATCGTTGCGCGTGGCGATCTGGGCGGCGGCGGTGACCGCTGGCAAAAGGCCGTTTGGCGAGGTGGCGATGGTCAGAAGGGATTTGTAGGCCATGATATTCTTCCCGGTTCTGTGATGGGGTGATGATAGGGCTGGGCTGGCTGCGGCGCTTTGACCAAGGTCAAGGGATGGCATCTAAGGTATTGACGCAGATCAAGGCACCCCGGGCTGGAAGGCTGCAGAAGTCAGGACAGTCGAAGTGCCCGGCACTGCCCGCATCCGCACGGGTAAAGCCGGCCAGACAGGACGAAGGGACGCAAAATGTGGGATTACCTCAAACTGATCGGGCTAGGGCTGATGGCGATTCTGGCGGCGATTGCTGCCAATTACGCCCATGACCTGGCCTATCAGGTCAACGCGGTCACGGTGATGCTGGCCGCAGGCATCAGCTTTCTTTTTGTGCTGCGGACGGCGGGCGACCCCCGGCCGAACCTGCAGCATGAGTATTTTGACGGGGTGGTCAGGGCTGGGGCGATTGCGACGGCCTTCTGGGGCGTCGTCGGGTTTCTGGTGGGCGTGGTCATTGCGACCCAGCTGGCCTTTCCGCAGCTGAACTTCGAATGGGCGCAGGGCTATCTGAACTTTGGCCGCTTGCGCCCCTTGCACACCAGCGCGGTGATCTTTGCCTTTGGCGGCAACGCGCTGATCATGTCCTCGTTCTACATCGTGCAGCGCACCAGCGCCGCGCGGCTGTTTGGCGGTAGCCTCGGGTGGTTCGTGTTCTGGGGCTGGCAGCTGGTGATCGTGCTGGCGGCAACCGGCTATGTGCTGGGGGCCACGCAGGGCAAAGAATATGCGGAACCCGTCTGGTACGTCGACATCCTGATCACGGTCGTCTGGGTTGCCTTCCTGGTGGCGTTCATGGGCACGCTCTTCAAGCGGAAAGAGCCCCATATCTATGTGGCGAACTGGTTCCTCTTGGCGATGATCCTGACCGTTGCCATGCTGCATCTGGTGAACAACGCGGCGATCCCGGTGTCGATCTTCGGCTCGGCGCAGGTGCAGCTTTATGCGGGCGTGCAAGATGCGATGGTGCAGTGGTGGTATGGCCACAACGCCGTGGGGTTCTTCCTGACCGCGGGCTTCCTGGGGATGATGTACTACTTTGTTCCGAAGCAGGCCGAACGCCCGGTTTACAGCTATAAACTGTCGATCATCCACTTCTGGGCGCTGATCTTCCTGTATATCTGGGCCGGTCCGCACCACCTGCACTACACGGCACTGCCGGACTGGGCCTCGACCCTTGGGATGGTCTTTTCGGTCATCCTGTGGATGCCAAGCTGGGGCGGCATGATCAACGGTCTGATGACGCTGTCTGGCGCTTGGGACAAGCTGCGGACCGATCCGATCATCCGGATGATGGTGGTTTCCATCGGCTTCTACGGAATGAGCACCTTTGAAGGCCCGATGATGAGCATCAAGGCCGTGAACAGCCTGAGCCACTACACCGACTGGACCATCGGCCACGTCCACTCCGGCGCTTTGGGCTGGAATGGGATGATCACCTTCGGCGTGCTTTACTATCTGGTGCCACGCCTGTGGAATCGTGAGCGGCTTTACAGCCTGAAACTGGTCAGCTGGCACTTCTGGCTCGCGACCATCGGGATCGTTCTCTACGCGTCCTCGATGTGGGTCACGGGTATCATGGAGGGCCTGATGTGGCGTGAAGTGGATGCGAACGGGTTCCTGGTGAACGCTTTCGCCGACACGGTGGCCGCCAAGTTCCCGATGTATGTGGTCCGCGCCTTGGGCGGTGGCCTCTTCCTGACCGGGGCGTTGATCATGTGCTACAACTTGTGGATGACGGTGCGCGCGCAGCCCCAGCGGGTCACGCAGCATGCCGCTGTCCCGGCGGAATGAGGAGACGGGACCATGGCTTTTCTTGACAAACACAAGGTCATCGAGACCAACGCGACGCTCCTCATGATCCTTTCGCTTCTGGTGGTGACCATCGGTGGGATCGTGCAGATCGTGCCGCTGTTCTATCTGGAGAACACGATTGAAAAGGTGGAAGGGGTTCGCCCCTACACGCCGTTGGAACTGGCCGGGCGCAGCATCTATGTTCGTGAGGGGTGCTATGGCTGCCACAGCCAGATGATCCGCCCGATGCGGGACGAGGTGGAGCGTTACGGCCATTACAGCCTGGCGGCCGAGTCAATGTATGACCGGCCGTTCCAGTGGGGGTCAAAGCGCACCGGGCCGGATCTGGCGCGGGTGGGTGGGCGCTATTCGGATGAATGGCATCAGGACCATTTTACCAACGCAAAGTCGGTGGTGCCGGAATCGGTGATGCCGCCCTATGGCTTCCTGTTCAACAACGTGATTGACGGGCGCTATATCCAGGACGTGGTGGCCACGAACCGGATGGCGGGCGTGCCTTACACCGATGAGATGGTGGAAAACGCGCTGGCCGACTTCAAGGCGCAGGTCGACCCCTTGGGAGACTTTGACGGGCTTGAGGCGCGCTATGGCGAAGGGGCCTTTGGCACCCCGGTCAATGTGCGCAACTTTGACGGCACCGACGCCCTGACTGAGATGGATGCGCTGATCGCTTACATTCAGGTTCTGGGCACGATGGTCGATTTCTCGACCTTCACGCCAGTGGCAAACCGGTAAGGGGGCAAAGAGATGGAGACCTATTCATTCCTGCGCCACATGGCGGACAGCTGGTTCCTGCTGGCGATGACGCTGGGGTTCCTTGGCCTGTGCCTCTGGGCCTTCCGGCCCGGCAGCCGGGCGGCGCATCAGGAGGTCGCAACCTCGATCTTCCGCAATGATGACCGCCCAGCCAGTTCCGATCCTGCGAAGAAGGAGGGCTAAGCCATGTGTGCCAAGCCGATCAAGAAAGAGCCGAAGCAAGTTGAAACGACCGGCCATAACTGGGACGGGATCGAAGAGCTGAACAACCCGATGCCGCGCTGGTGGGTCTGGACCTTCTACGCGACCATTGTCTGGGGCATTGGTTATTCGGTGGCCTATCCGGCCTGGCCCTTGATCACCGGGGCGACGCCGGGGCTGATCGGGTCATCCACCCGTGCCGATGTGGCGGCGGAAATCGCCCGCGTTGATGCCGGGAATGCCGAGATCAAGGCCAAGCTGGTGGCCGCCGATCTGAACGGCATCGGCGCGGACCCTGACCTTGCGGCCTATGCCGAACGGGCGGGGGCGGCGGTCTTTCGCACCAACTGTTCAACCTGTCACGGGTCGGGGGCGGCAGGGTTTGAGGGCAAGGGCTATCCCAACCTTCTGGATGATGACTGGCTGTGGGGCGGCACGATGGAAGATATCCATCTGACGATCACCCACGGCATCCGCAACACCACTGACCCGGATGCCCGCTATTCGGAAATGCCGAAGTTTGGCGTGGATGAGTTGCTGGAAGAGGCGCAGATTGGCCAAGTGACCGAATATGTGCTGGCCATGTCAGGGCAGGACCATGACGCGGCCCTTGCGGCAGAGGGGGCGGTGGTCTTCGTCGACAACTGCTCGGGCTGTCATATGGAGGACGGGGCGGGTGATCCGACCCAAGGCGCGCGACGCTGAATGATGCGATCTGGCTTTACGGCGGATCGCGTGAGGCGATCACGGAGTCGATCTACTATGCCCGGTACGGTGTGATGCCGAACTGGAACACCCGGCTGAGCGAAGACGAAATTCGCGCTGTGGCGTTCTATGTGCACGGGCGCGGCGGCGGCGAGTGACCTGATGCCACATCGAAACTCTGCATCGGGCGGCTATCCTGCCGCCCGGTGTGCCTGACAGACGCCGGAGCCCCCCTCGTGACCCAGCAAGACGCCGATCCCCCCAGCCTGTATGTCGCGCGGGAGCCGATCTTTCCCCGTCGGGTGAAGGGCAATTTCCGGACGCTGAAATGGTGGCTGCTGGGGTTGATGCTGGGCATCTACTACATCACGCCCTGGATCCGCTGGGACCGGGGGCCGAACCTGCCGGATCAGGCGGTGCTGATCGATCTGCCCGGGCGGCGGTTCTTCTTCTTCATGATCGAGATCTGGCCGCATGAGTTCTACTTCATCGCGGGTCTTTTGATCATGGCGGGGCTGGGTCTGTTCCTGTTCACCAGTGCGGCGGGGCGGGTCTGGTGCGGCTATGCCTGCCCGCAGACGGTCTGGACCGACCTGTTCATCCTGGTCGAACGCTGGATCGAGGGCGACCGCAACGCCCGTATCCGGCTGCATCGCCAGCCGTGGAACTGGGAAAAGCTGATCAAGAACGGGATCAAGTGGTGGGTCTGGCTGCTGATCGGCTTGGCCACGGGCGGGGCCTGGATCTTCTATTTCACCGATGCGCCGACCCTTCTGCGCGATCTGGTGACGTTTCAGGCCCATCCTGCGGCCTATATCACCATGCTGATCCTGACTTTCACCACCTTCTTCTTCGGTGGCTTCGCCCGGGAACAGATCTGCATCTATGCCTGCCCTTGGCCCCGGATTCAGGCGGCGATGATGGATGAGGATACCCTGACCATCGCCTACCGCGAATGGCGGGGGGAACCTCGGGGCAAGCAGACGGTGGAAGGCAATGGCGATTGCATCGATTGCATGGCCTGCGTGAACGTCTGCCCGATGGGGATCGACATCCGCGACGGCCAGCAACTGGCCTGCATCACCTGTGGCCTCTGCATCGATGCCTGTAACGATGTGATGGACCGGATCGGCAAGCCGCGCGATCTGATCGGCTACATGGCGCTGACGGATGAGACGCGGGAACGGGCGGGCGAGGCGGCGAAAAGCGTGTGGAGCCATGTGTTCCGGCCGCGCACAGTGCTTTACACGGTGCTGTGGGCAGGGGTCGGGATTGGCCTTGTGGTGGCGTTGTTCCTGAGGTCACCGATCGATGTCAGCGTGACACCAGTGCGGAATCCGACCTTTGTCACCCTGTCGGATGGCAGCATCAGGAACGCCTATGACTTGCGCTTGCGCAACATGCAGGGGGCGGATGCGCAGTTCACGGTTACCGTCACCTCGGACGCGCGGGTCGCGATTGCGCTGGAGGGGTCGGAGACACTGACCGTCACGGTGCCCGCGAATGAGACGATGCAGCAGCGCGTCTACCTGACGGCCGCCCCGGACAGCGAGGCGGCGCGGGAAGACCGCAGTGAAGTGCGCATCTGGGTGGAAGAATTGGGAACGCCGAACCGCATCCATCAGGATACGGTGTTCAACGGGAAGGAAGTGGACGATGACTGAGCTGACAGGCAAGCATGTGCTGGCGATCACGGTTGGTGCCTTTGCGGTCATCATCGGGGTGAACCTGACGCTGGCCTTCAAGGCGGTCAGCACCTTCCCGGGGCTGGAGGTCGACAATTCCTATGTCGCCAGTCAAGGCTTCAACGCCCGCAAGGCCGCGCAAGAGGCTTTGGGCTGGCAGGTCGCACCCAGCTATGCGGGTGGGCGGGTCGATCTGGCCTTCACCGACCGCAACGGCGTGCCGGTTCAGGTGACGGATCTTGAGGTGCTGATCGGGCGCACGACGTCCACGATGGACGATGCGCGGCCGGTCTTCGTGGCGATGGGCGATGTCTATACCGCCGAGCAGCCGCTGGCGCGGGGCAAGTGGATGGTCAAGGTCACCGCCCGGTCCTTGGATGGGACGCTGTTTGAGCAGCGGTCCGAACTTTTCGTGCAGGGCTGACCCGGTGGCCGCCCGCGAGACGATGGTTGCTTTGTCCCTTCCCTCCCCCCTCTGTGGGGGAGGGAGAGGGTGGGGGGGCGTTCCTGCCCGGGCG